>NZ_JBIBVN010000021.1:0-134000 GCF_043080425.1 Streptomyces sp. NPDC015032
CCCGAACACCCACCGTCACCCTCGCCCCATGAACGGGACCCACACCCCCAAAACCGACAGCGCGGGATTGACGAACGACATAGAGGCACCCCCCCGGGCGCCGGTCGCAGCGACAATCAGGAGCATGCCTGATACCACTGACGCCGATGGCCTGCCCGTCGGCCAGGTCTCGACACGCCTGGGCGTGACGGTCCGCGCCCTGCACCACTGGGACGAGATCGGTCTTGCGCGACCGTCGCTGCGCACGGCTGCCGGATACCGGCTCTACACCGCCGGTGACCTGGAACGCCTGCACCGCATCGTCGTCTACCGTGAGATCGGTCTCGGCCTGGACAGGATTCAGGCCATCCTGGACGACTCGACCGCAGACGTACCCGGCGCACTGCGCGCGCAGCGCACCCAGGTCGCGGAACGGATCGACCGCCTGCAACAGCTCGGCGCCGGACTGGATCGGATGATCGACGCCCACGAGCGCGGCCTGCTGCTGACCGCAGAGCAGCAGGCCGCGATCTTCGGCCCCCAGTGGGACCCGGACGGGCCCGCCCAAGCCCGTCAGCGCTGGGGAGGCACGACGCAATGGCGGCAGTACGCCGAACGCTCCGCCTCTCGCGGTCCGGAGGAATTGCAGGCAATCGCCGACGCCGTCGCCGCCCTCGATCGCGCCCTCGGCGATGCGATGGACGCCGACGTCACACCTGGCAGCCCGGAAGCGAATCAGCTCGTCGAACGGCACCGGGAAGTCTTCGCTTCGTACTTTCCCCTCACCAGGCAAATGCAGGTCTGTCTCGGCCGCATGTACGAGGCCGATCCGGCATTCGCCGCCCACTACGACGGCATCCGCGCCGGCCTTGCCGCGTGGTTCCGTCAAATCGTCGACGCCGACGCGCGCGCCCACGGCATCGACCCCGACACCGCGATCTGGCAGTAGAACGCGGGTCCGGAAGCGTCGGTCGACATGCCGCGGACCACGCTGGATTTCAAGCCAGCTCGTCCGCGAGCAGGTCCATCAGCAGACCGTCCTGCCAGACCCCCGTCCGGTGGTCCCGCCAGTACGCCCGCATGATTCCCACGGGTTTGAACCCGACCTTGCCGTAGCAGCGGATCGCCGCGGCGTTGGCCGAGGCGGGATCGATGGTCAGCCGGTGATGGCCGCGTTCCCCCACCAGCCACCAGGCCAGCGTGCGCACCGTATCGGTACCGAGGCCCTTCCCGTGGTGCCTCGCCGTCAGGAAGATGTCGATGCCCGCGTGGCGGAACTCGGGATCGTTCTCCTCATTGAACTGGACTGCGCCGATGACCTCACCCTCGAAAACGACGGCCAGCATGCGTTCGTAGCCGTCCGGGGGCGACCACCACGCCGCGACTTCCGGTTCCCTCACGACCCTTTCGAGGATCTCGTCCTCGCCATCGGCCACCGGCCGCAACACGACCTTGTCCCCACGCAGCTCCATGCCCTCATTCTCTCCGAGGGGTACGGAGAACGCCGAGGCATTGTCGTCCAGCACTCGCGACACTCCGCCCCGTTCACGTATCAGGAAGTCGGCTCACGCGCGGACACCGATTGGACACAAGATGCAACAAGTGTACACTTCTGCACATGAGCGACACGTTGCCGATCACTGAAGCCCGCGCCCGCTTCGGCTCTCTTGTCCGTAGAGCCTCCAACGCGCGGGAACGCATCACGATCACCGACCACGGCCAGCCCGCAGCCATACTGATCAACCCCCAGGAGCTGGCCGAGCTGGAGGATGCACTGGCTCTTGCCCAGTACCAGGCGCGCCAGGCCGCTGGCGCGGTGGAAACGGTCCCGCATGACCAGGTCCGCGCACGACTTGGCCTGGAGCAGCGTTGACGTATCTGATCACCTGGGACGAGCACGCCATCGACCAGGCTGCCCGGTTCCTCAAGGACGACCCCGACGGCTTGCGCCAATTAATGGATGCTGTCGACATGCTCGCCGACAACCCTCTGCCGCAGGGGTCGGCACCGTATGGCTCGCCCACGCTGCGACGCGTGCATGTCGGGCGCTACCGCGTGCTGTACGAGATCAAAGAGGCCCAGGTCACCATCATCGTGATCCACGTCGGCCGCGTCGGCTGACCTCCGCCGGACCTCTGGAGAGAGCGACGAGCCGGAGCTCGAAGTCCCGCCCCCGCCCGCGCCCGATATTCGCTGGAGTCCGATAGGGGCGCGTTGTTACGGTGCTCGCACCTCGACCACGGTGCCGACCGTCGGCGACCTACGGGCGTTCGCCCTGGAAAGCAGTTGATGTATGCCCCGGCCAGTAGTTCCGAGCCTCCCTCGCCGCGCCTTCATCCGCGCCGGGGCGATCGGAGCCGCGTGCACGCGCACGCCCGCGGCATCGCACTGACCCGCGCAACCTGACCGGTACGCGCTTCCTTTCCGTCAGTACGTGATTCCCGGCCGATGCCTCATGCCTCCCCGGCCGCCGCCCCCGAGGGCCGCTCGGTACTTCCCTGCTGCATTGCTCATCCTCTTCGGCAAGGAGAAAACCCGGGTGTCCACCGACAACCCCCAGCACCGTACGACCAAGTCCTCCCAGCACGGCGCCAGCGCCTATCTGAGGACCGATACCTTCACCTGCCTGTGGTGCGGGCTGACCGTCGCCACGCTCGCGCCCGACGGCAGCCGTCGCAACCACTGCCCCAGCTGCCTGCACTCGAAGCACTGCCTCGACCACGTCGAGGGCGGCCCGTCCGGCTGCGGGGCGCGTATGACCCCGATCTCCATCGCGGTGCTCCGCACCGGTGACTGGATGGTCATCCACCGCTGCACCCGCTGCGACGAGCTGACCTCGAACCCGGTCTGCGGGGACGACAACCAGCTGATCCTGATGCGGATGGCCGTACGTCCACTGGCCCAACCGCCCTTCCCCCTCGAAGCGTTCGGCGATCTGTGAGCCACCGGAGCGACCGAGGAACGGACGGAGGACCCACCATGCCACGACGTGGACCCCGGCGGTCGTCGCACCGCCCGCAGAGACGGAAGGATGTCCTGCACGGACCGGGCGGCGCCCACGGCGACGCGTTCCGTTGCGTCGGCTGCCGGCTCGACGTACCACTGACCGCCCCGGGCACCGCCCATCGCAACCACTGCCCGCACTGCCTGACCAGCCTGCACGTCGATCTGCGGATACCGGGCGACCGGGCCGCCGACTGCCGCGGGCGGATGACGGCGCTCAGCCTGTCCGTCCGGCAGGACGGGGAATGGACACTCATCCATGAGTGCCTGACATGCGGTGAGCTCAGTGCCAACCGCATCGCGGGTGACGACAACGCCCTCGCGCTCATGCGCATGGCCGTACGCCCTCTGTCGGACCCCCTCGTCCCCGTACGGGCGCTGCGCATGCTGTGACGCGGGCACGGCCTCTGCCCGAGCCGCCCGGCTCGGGCAGAGGTGGGGGTCACCCGCGTGGCGTCGGCCATTCCTGGGTGCCGGCCCAGTCGGCGTACGAGGTCCAGGGGACCGTGGGGAACCAGCTCCGCAGCGCCCCCAGATCCACCTGGTAACCGGTGCCCGCGAGGAACTTGTACATGGCGTACATGTCGGGGTTGGTGCGCAGGTCCTCCAGCGGCGTCTGCCGGAACGCCACCTTGCCGCCTGCGGCAAGGCCGATCTCCTCGGCCATCCGGAGCGGCGTGGGGTCGTCGCCCGCCACCTCGATCCGCTGCCCGGTCCAGCGGCCCGGATCGGCCACGACGGCGGCCACCACCCGGCCGAGGTCCTGCCTCGCCACCTGCTGGAGAGGCGTGTCACCGGGAAGCGGCATGGTCAGGACACCGGCGGCGACCTCGTCCAGAGCGCCCAGCGCGTTGTCGTAGAAGTAGGTCGGTGCCACCACCGTCGCCGGAAGCCCGGAGCCGGCGAGCAGCTCTTCGATCCTGGCCTTGGTCTCGAAGTGCGGGACCCCCGTGCCACGGTCCGCACTGGCGACGGAGGCCAGCACCAGATGCGGCAGCGCGGCCTCCTCGGCGGCCCGTACGATCGCCGCACCCTGCGCCACCTCCGCGTCCAGACCGTCCTGGAACGGTGTGGTGACGGCGAACGCGGCCGCCGCGCCCCGGAACGCCTCGGCGAGCGAGGCCGCGTCGAGCAGATCCCCGGGCACGACCTCCGCCCCGGCCGCCGCCAGCACCCTGGCCCGCCTGCCGCCGGGATCGCGCACCACGGCGCGCACGGCACGCCCCGCCTCCAGCAGGGCGGCGACCACGGCGCTGCCCTGGCCGCCGGTTGCTCCGAGTACCGCGATGGACATGGGTCCTCCCTGATCGAGGGGCATGGGTCCATGCTGACCAGCAGCGGCCGGACCTGCCACCGGGACACACCCGGGCGGTGGGTGTCGGCCCCACCTCATGCCCGCGTCAATGATGACCGATAGGCAACTCGGCCCAGACCGTCTTGCCCACGGCCCGGTCGGTGACCCCCCAGGACGTGGCCAGCGCCTCGACCAGATGCAGGCCGTACCCGGACTCCGCGCCGGGCCGGAGGCCACGCTGCTCCGGTCCTCGCTCACCCCGCGCGTCCGACACCTCGATACGGAGCGTGTCCGCGAGGGGGACGAGCCTCAGTTCGAAGTCCCGTCCCTGTACGTGCCCGTGCAGCACCGCGTTGGCCGCCAGCTCGGACACGATCACTGCGGCGTCCTCGGAGAGCTCGCTCCCGTACGGCACACCCCACCCGTCGAGTTGATGCACAGCAAGCCGGCGGGCGAGCCGTGCCCCGCGGCGGGTGGCGCTGAAGCGCTGGACGAACTCGGCGCCCACAAGGGTGATTTCGACGTTCATGTGACTCAGCGTGTCCGGTTCCTCGTACGCTGACCAGGAGTGACACCACGACGCCGAGTAGCTGTACGGGCACGCCCGGTCGGCTGTACGGGGCGTCGGCCGTGACCGGACGGACAGAGAAGCGGTGCGGGGCAGATGGCGAACGCGGAACGCGAAGAAAGGCCGGAACGCCCGGCCGAATCGGATGGAACGGCGCACCTGTTCCGGGCGCTGGGCAAACAGATCAAGGCGCTGCGCGAACGCGCGGGCCTGAGCCAGAAGGACCTGGGCCTCGCGGCGCATTGCGGGGAGGACCTGATCTCGGCGATGGAACGGGGGGTGCGGACGCCGCAACCGGAGTTCCTGATCCGCGTGGACCCACTGCTCGATGCGGGTGGGGTGCTGTGTGCCGCTGTTGACGAGGTACGGGAGGCGATGGCGAAGGTGCGTACGCGGCATCCGGACTGGTTCCGGAACTACGCGCGGGTGGAGGCGGATGCGCTCGCGTTGCACATCTACAGCACGCAAGCCGTGCCAGGCCTGCTACAGACCGAGGGCTATGCGCGTGCAGTCTTCACACAGCGACGCCCCTTGCTAGACGAGCAGACGATCGAGAAACGGGTGGCGGACCGCATGGATCGCCAGCAGATCTTCGACCGCTGGCCCGCACCAACATTCAGCTACGTGCTGGAGCAGGTCGCACTGGAACGCCCAATCGGCGGGAGCACCATTCACAGGCAGCAGTTGCAGAGGCTCTTGAATGTTGGCCGCATGCGGACCGTGGAGCTCCAGGTCATGACAACGGACAGGGAGGACCACCCAAGTCTGGATGCGGCGTTCACTCTCCTCACCCCCAAGGGCCGCCAAGAAACGGCGTACACAGAGACGTACGGCCATGCGCGGCTGATTACTGACCCGGAGGAGGTCCGCGTGTTCAGCGAGCGCTATGGGATTATCCGCTCGCGGGCTCTCACGCCCACGGAGTCCCTGACGCTGATCGAGAAGATGCTGGGAGAGCGATGAATATCGAGCAACTCCACTGGTTCAAGAGCAGCTACAGCAGCGGCGAGGGTGGCGAGTGCATCGAGGTCGCCTACGACTGGCACAAGTCCAGCTACAGCAGCGGCGAGGGCGGCGCCTGCGTCGAGGTAGCCGCCTGCCCCACCACCATCCACATCCGCGACTCCAAGAACGTCCAGGGCCCCCACCTCGACGTCGCCCCAACCGCCTGGTCCGCGTTCGTCACGTACGCCCGCCAGGGCTGATCGCCCCAGGTCCGCGCCCCCGCACCGGATCGCGACAGCCGCGACCCGGTGCGCCGCGACCCGGCTGACCGCGACGCGGCGGGCCCCGACGTAAAAAGGCTTTTAAAGGCTTTGGGAATAAGAAACTTCCCCAAACCCAACCCAACCCCTCCCCCAGCAACGTGCAGGAGCCCGTCACCCGCACGGGTGAGGTTCGCCAACTGAGCTGGCTTTCGGGGCTATTGGCTGGCATATGCTCGCCGCGACAACCGCACACAGACGTCGGCCCCCGGCCGGGACTCGCAATCCCGATCGAGGGCCTGACCACCGAGGAAGAGACGCTTCCCGATGGATACCCAGCAGGTTAGCGCGCCCCCGCGCACCCCGTCTCCCGTTCGCGGGAGCGCCACGCCGACATCCGGTGTCATGCACATCAACACCCGGCACACCAGCCGCTTCACCGTCATCGGCAACCATCTCGCCCAGCACCGTGAGCTCTCCCTGCTCGCGATCGGGCTCTCGACGTACATCCAGTCGCTGCCCGCCGGGGCGCGGATCGGCATCAAGACGCTCGCCGAGCGGTTTCCCGACAGCGAGGCCCGTATCGCCGCCGCGCTGCGCGAACTGGAGGCCCATGGCTACCTGAGCCGCACCCGTGAGCGGCTGGCCAATGGCCGCGTCGTCACGCGTACGTGCTCCTACAACCAGCCGACCCGCACCGCGCAACCCCACCCGGCCCCGCCCCCGTCGCCCAAGCCACGCCGCCAGGCACCCGCCCCCGCCCCCGCGCCCATGGCCGCCACGCCCGCACCTCCGCCCCCGCCGACGCGTACACCCACACCCACACCCACACCCACGCCGCTCCCCCAGCCGCGCAACCCGCTCCCCAAGCACCTCCGCGCCGCCACCGCGCTGCTCACCGATCTCCCCCGCCACTCGGCACAGATCGCCCTCACCGAGAAGGACGTCGTCCTGCTCGCCCCCGCCGCAGCCACCTGGTTAGAACGCGGCACCACGCCCGCCGCCCTCCGGCATGCCCTCACCCACGACCTGCCTCAGCCCCTCAGACACCCCGCCAAGCTCCTGCGGCACCGGCTCACCGCTCTCCTCCCGCCCCCACCGGCCCCGGGGCAGCCCACGGTCCCGCTCCAGAACTGCGACCGCTGCGACCGGGGCTTCCGCTCCCCCACCCCGGGCAACTGCCGCGACTGCACAACCGATGAACCGCGCCTCCTGTCGGGAGCGCCATGAGGGTCTCTCACGGAATGTCGCACACTGTCGGCCCTTGGGGGAGAAGCGCCTGCGCGGTAGCAATGTCGCAGCTGGCCGCCGTGGCGGCTTCAGCCGCGGTCATCCCTTGCGCGCCCGGGTCGGACTTCGGGTTCGTCGCCGTCGACGCGATCGGCGACTTCCTTTCCCAGCGGGAGTCCGCCGCCCTGGTCCAGCGCACGGGCTTCTGCGACTGCGGACGCCTCATCCTTAACGGCCGTCCTTCCCGCGGACCGCATTCGAGCTCGCTTCGAGGCGGAACTCGCCGTTCGAGCCCCCAGCCCTGATAGCGCTCCTGAAGCATGTCCGCACAGCCCACCGAGTAGGACACGCCCACGCCGGTCACGATCGAGTTCCCGACGCGGTGATGTGGCCGGACACCGCCGCCTCCTCCTTGCCTGAGCTCATCCCGCACTCCTGACCCGCACGTTCAGCTGCCGCTCGTCCGGGAGGGCTTGGCGTCAAGGAAGGCGGTGTCTCGGCTCCTTGCCGACCTGCTCGACCATCGCCGCGCAGAGGGCCTCGTCCGTCGGCGACATCTTCGTCCAGGGGCTGGTGATCCACCATCCGTCCTGTGCCACCGCGGTCGAATTCAGCGGCGGCCGACGGTGGCACGAACAAGGCCACACGGAACGACGCAGAACGCGCTGAGACTGCAGGCGACGAGGAGCAAGAGGTACAGCCAGTAGCTGAAGTCGTGGCCAGTGGACTCTGCGGCAAGGTAGGTGTAGGTCAGTGCGGTGGATTCCGGTGTGGGCAAGCCCGGCTGCCCAGCCCAGGCGTCTCAGCCCGTATCCCAGTCCGATGAACGCCCAGAACAGGGCGGGGCCTGCCATCGTCATGGCCGCAGCCACGGGCGGAGCGGTGATCTCGTGGTCGGTGGCGAGGGCGTTGAGCTGCGGAAAGCAGACGAACGCCCAGAGCACAGAGTAGGCAGCGGCGAAACCTGAACCCGCGAGAGTGATTACGCGGAGGGTTCGGCTTGCGGCAGGCGTGGCCGCTGACCAAGCGAGCCGCTTTCACAAGCTGACAGAGGGAAGCGGGCCTGGTGATGCGGCTACCAGCGTAGCTGTCGGGCTGTTGATCTGGAAGTTCGCTAATCATTTCATGGCATGCTGATTCACCTCGTTTTGGTTGAGCTGTCGCGAACTGGGGGCTGTTGCGTCGTGGGTTACACAATTCCTGATGGCGTCGACACGATGCTCGATGTGGTCGGAGTGGGCTGGCCTAACGTTGACGAGGATGCCTACCGCGATATGGCGGACGCGTTGCGGGAGTTCGGGGAGGACGCAGAGGACGACGCGTACGCGGCATATCAGCACGTCCAGACTCTGCTCGCGAGCGGGCGAAGCGAGTCACTGACCGCGCTGGACAGACACTGGTCGAAGGTGCAGGGCAAGCACAAAGATCTAGCGAAGGCCGCGCGGATCGTCGCGGGTGCGTTGGACCGAGTTGCGGACATCATCGTGGCCCGGAAGATTGCCGCGGTGGCCGAACTCGCAGACCTGTGCGCGACGGTGGGCATTACGTTGGTGTTCGCTCCGGTGACGGCTGGCCTGTCAACACTTTTGGCGGGCGCGAAGATCGCGGCTACGCGCATCGCGTTCAAGCGGATCCTGAAGGAGATGGCTGAGGAGGCCGTGGCGGAGATCGTCGCGACACTCACGGAGCCGGTAGTAGCCGCGATCGAGAACATCGTGGCAGACCTGGCGGTCCAGACCGTGCTGAACGTCACCGGCGTGCAGGACGGCTACGACACAGACCAAACGGTGCAGGCGGGCAAAGAAGGACTTCAGCTCAACTCGGTGGGTGGTTCTGGCGGCTCAGGCCCCCATAGCGACCTGGACCTCGACCATGACGCACACAGCAAGGCCGGAACGCGCCTGGCCAGCGTTCAGATCAGTATGCGTGAGAAGACGGGCGGCAAGCTCGGCAAGGCCAAGGGGCACCACGGCCGCGCCAAGGGCAACGACTCTTTGACCGCCGCGCTTGACACGACCATCGACGGAGTAATGGAGAAGCTCGGCAAGGCACTCGGCGACCTCGGTGACCACATCGGCAAAACGGTGCCCGAGGGCATCACCAGGAGTTCCAAGATCCATAGGGAGACTGACCACGACGTCCACGACCGCCTCAAAAGCCTTTCCACCAAGGATCCTAAGGGCGGCCAAGTCCGCCGCGATACCTCACAGGGTCGGCCGAACCACAAGAGCGGCAGCATGCGTGTCAAGCCGGCCTCCCTCAATCAGGTCAAGGGAGACCCGCGCCGTCACGCCATCTCTTTGGAGAAGAAGACCTGTAAAAACGACCCGGTCGATGTCGCCACCGGCGAGATGACGCTCCCCCAGGCGGACCTGGTGCTCCCGGGAACCCTGCCGCTGGCGCTCCGGCGTACCCACCTCTCGCAGTACCGATATGGTCGTTGGTTCGGACGCAGTTGGGCTTCCACTCTCGATGAGCGCATAGAGATGGATGTCAGAGGGCGGGCAGCGATCTGGGCGCGGGAGGATGGGTCCGTGCTCGTCTACCCGCGGCTGCCGGTTTCTGAGGAAGCGGAGGGCATCCTGCCCATCGAAGGGGCCCGTCTGCCCCTGACCTACGGCGGGCAGGACAACGCGTCCACGACGTACCGAATAACCGATCCGGTCTCCGGGACCACCCGTCACTTCATCGGCAGCCCGTACAACGAGTCTCCCGCGTACTGGCTGAGCAAGGTCGAGGACCGCAACCACAACGGCATCACCTTCGTTCGCCGCGGCGACGGAGCTCCGGTCCAGGTGGTGCACGACGGCGGTTACCAGGTCACGCTACGCGTCGAGGACGACCGGGTGGCCGAGATCTCACTGCGCACGTCCGAAGGTCCGGCCTCCGTACGCCGCTACGGCTACGACCACGAGGGGAACCTCGATGCGGTTATCAACTCCTCGGGTCTTGCCTTGCGGTTCGCCTACGATTCACAGGCACGCATCACGTCGTGGACCGACCGCAACGACTCCACCTTCCATTACGTCTATGACGCTCAGGGGCGAGTTGAGCGCACGATCGGGCCCGAGGGGTTCCTGTCTTCGACATTCGCGTACGAGGAGCCCCCTGAAGCGGGCCATATCGGCCGGCTCACCCGGTACACGGACTCAATCGGTGCTACCACCGTGTTCCACCTCAACGACCGCCACCAGGTCGTGGCCGAGACTGACCCTCTGGGAAACACCACCCAGCACACCTTTGATGCCTACGACCGGGTCCTGACGGTCACCGACCCGCTTGGACACACGACGCGGCTCGAGCGTGACGAGGCCGGCCGCATCATTGCCATGACTGCGCCGGACGGCGAACGCACCGCTGCGGTCTACAACGACCAGTTTCTACCGATCGAGATCGCCGAGCGCGGCGGCACGCGCTTCCGCTACGAGTACGACGCAGTCGGCAACCGCACCGCCGTGACCAACCCTGTCGGCGAGCGGACAGAGTACGTGCCCGACAGCACAGGCGCTGTCAGCGAGATCCGTCCCGCAGCAGGCGGAGCGGTCCGTGTCACGAACAACGCTGCAGGGCTGCCGGTGGCCGTCACGGCGGCCACCGGGGCTACTGTCGCCTGCATCCGGGACGCGTTTGGCCGTATTACCGCTGCCACCGATGCGGAGGGCGGAACGCTGCACCAGGGTTGGACCATTGATGGCCACCTGTCCTGGCGTGAACTGCCCGACGGCACCCGTGAGGAGTGGACCTGGGACGGGGAGGGCAACCTTCTGACCCACACCGACCGCATGGGCCGCACCACTACCCACAGTTACACCCACTTCGATCTCCCAGCCGGCACCCGCAGTACCGACGAGCCCGGCTACGCCTTCACCCACGACAGCGAACTGCGTCTGACCAAGGTCACCGACACCCGCGGCCGGGAGTGGACCTACATCTATGACCAAGCCGGAAGACTCGTGCGGGAGAGCGACTTCGACGGGCGCACCCTGACCTACCAGCACGACGCGGCCGGCCGCCTGGTCAAGCGAACCAACGCGGCAGGACAGAGCATCGCCTACGCACGTGATGTCTTAGGCCGAGTTGTCCAGACGTCTCACAACGGCAAGATGAACTCGACCTTCTCCTATACTCCCACGGGCCGCATCCAGCAGATCGACAGCGCCGACGCGCACATCACGCTCGAAGTTGATGACGCAGGTCGGATCGTGGCCGAGACACTCAACGGGCACACATTCCGCTACGCCTACGACGCACAAGGCCGTCGCACCTGGCGGCGTGCCCCCTGTGGTGCCGAGAGCAGCCTTGAATACGGGCCCGCAGGCCTCAGCACCTATTCCGTCGGGGAGCACACGTTCCGCTTCGAGCGCGACGCGCTCGGCCGGGAACTCTCCCGGACCCTGGATGGTTCGCTGGCCGTACGGCAGGACTGGGACCCGGTCGGGCGGATCACCCGGCACAGCCTCAGCAGCCCCGACGCGGAGATCCTCGAAAGGGTTTTCACCTATCAGCCAGACGGCACCCCGGTCGGCATCAACGACAGCATCATGGGCCGCCGCACCTTCGCCCTCGACACAGCCAGCCGTATCACCGGCGTGCAGGCCCGGGGCTGGAGTGAGCAGTACTCCTACAACACCGCAGGCGACCAGACACGAGCCGACCTTCCCGCGTCAGCCCCCGGGCAGGACAGCGCCGGTGACCGCCTCTATGACGGCACCCGCCTGACCCGCTCGGGAAGAACGCACTACACCTACGACACGCAAGGCCGACTGACCACACGCAGCGTGCGGACCCTCAGCGGAAAGCACCTGACCTGGACCTTCCAGTGGGACGCCGAAGACCATCTCGTGCAGGTCCGCACCCCTCGCGAAACCGTTTGGCGTTACTCCTACGACGGCCTCGGCCGCAGGATCGCCAAGGTCCACCAGCATCCGGACGGGGCCGTCATTGAACGCATCGCATACGGATGGGACGGATACCAGCTGGCTGAGCAGCGGACCGGTAACACCGTGCTGGTGTGGGACTACACCGGCCTGTACCCGCTTGCCCAGCGCGAGACAAAACACCAGGGCTGCGACCAGCAGGACGTCGACCGCCGTTTCTTTGCCATCGTCACCGACCTGACCGGCAGCCCGAACTACATGGTCTCCCCCGGCGGAACCGTGGCCTGGCGGGCGCGCTCCACCGCCTGGGGTGCAACGCAGTGGAACAGTGATGCCGCCGCGTACACGCCTCTGCGGTATCCGGGGCAGTACTTCGATCCCGAGACCGGCCTGCATTACAACGTCCACCGCTACTACGACCCGCAGACCGGCCGCTACATCAGCCCGGACCCGCTGGGTCTGGCGCCGGCGGCAAACCACTACGCCTATGTGCCCAACCCATTCACTATGGCGGACCCCCTGGGCTTGGCCGGCTGTTCTCCGGACCATACCTGGGGCGGCAGGGTCGTATTCACCCAGGACGAGCACGGCAGGCCGAGCGAGATGCATGCCACAGTCACGCGCGACATGCTCGACGAGGGCACCCTCGCCAACAACTCGCTGAGACCACAGGGCTTCCTCCACGGCAACGACTACAACCAGGCCCGCGGGCACATGCTGGCTCGGATGCTGGGCGGCACCGGTGACAACCTCGATAATCTATTCACCATCACCCAAAATCCGACCAACAGTCCCCATATGCGCGACCTGGAGCAGCAGATCTACGACGCCGTAGCAGGCAACCCCGCCCAGAGTGTCGCTGGCCAGACCGTCCAGTACAGCGTTTACCTCGAATACACCGACGGCAGAGCAGACTCCGTACCGTCGCGCATCTACATGCAAGCGGACGGCTCTCACGGCTACCAACTCGACACCGATTTCGCCAACCCCGACCACGCAGCACAGCAGAACCGACGCCGCCTAGGAATCCAATGACCGACCTCACCGCCCTCACCCGGCTCTGCCCACCCCCCAGCCAGGCCATGAACATCCACTGGGACACGATCGAAGCCCGCCTCGGCATGCCTCTGCCGCAGGACTACAAACAGCTCGCCAACCGCTACGGTCCCGGAACATTCAACAGCTACTTCCACATCTTCCACCCCCACGGCGTGACCGAATTCGTCAACCTCACCGGGCCCATGCCCGGCCGGATCCGTGCGCAGCTGCGCACGGACTACGACCGGGGCACACACCCCGTCCCCTACGATCCCGAAAAGCTCTTCGCCTGCGGCGCCACCGACAACGGCGAGTACCTCTTCTGGATCAGCGACCCCGCAAATGCCCCCGACCGCTGGCGCATCACGGTCAACGAAGCCCGCGGCCCCGGCTGGTTCACCTACGACGGAAACCTCACAGCCTTCCTCGTCTCCGTCCTCGACGGGCAGCTCCAAGTCCCTCTGTTCCCGCCCAGCATCCTTGATGCCCCTGCCCGCTTCACCCCCTCACACCCCACCCTCTGGAAACCACAACCCCCCACCGACGTCCAACCCGTCGACACCGCAGCGATCCGCTCCTGGGCACGCGCCAACGGCTACGACGTACCATCCCGAGGACGGATCCCCCTCGAGATCCGCGAAGCCTGGGAACGCGCGTCTCACGGAAATTAGCGGAAGTTGAGCCGGATTTGCAGCGTGCAGGCTGCCCGTTCAGCCGGGATGCGAGCGTTCGGTGGTAAGGGTCGGACTGTCAGACATGAGCACTAGCGTGTGCGGCCATGGCTGACATCTTTGAGCTCATGCTCACGCTGGACCTGCGTGACGAATTGTCGGGGGAGGAACTCGCCGAGCTCCAATGGCACCTCGGGCTGGGCCCCCAGCCGAAGGTCCTCCGAATCGTGACCGACTTTCCGTCTGTGGTGGAGGATGATCACGGGGAACTCATCGTCGAGAACCATCCTGAGCCTCTTCTGGGCTACCACGGCGAGGCGTTCAAGGTGGACGGTGCACTTGTCTCGGTCCTGTTGCGCAAGCAGAACACCCGGCGTGATGCCTGGGCTCTGACCAGTCGGCAGGAGATCCATCCCGACGACTTCGAGCGCACTGGCGAACTCCTCACCTGGCTCGCGGACAAGGCCGACGATTCTCATCGACGCCCCGATGGCAGCGTCAACCTGGGATGGATCCGGTTCTACGAAGAGCGTCGGCCCGAACCGCTGGTGGTGCGTGACGGCGTAGTCATCTGGCGGTCGTAACTGGGGCTTTCCTTGGCCGGCTGGGGGGTGGCGCCTCTCCGGGCAAGGCGTCTGGTCATGTTCAAGGCAGCCGTCAGCGTGTTCGGGGCTGTCAGGTACGGGAGCGGGGGGCAGCGGTCGGTTCGCCGCTGGATCTCCGCTTGGGGACGTGGGCGCGGTAGGGGCTGACGCTGGGGTCACCGTCGATCCAGAAGCGCCAGGGGGTCGTTGCGCCCTCGCCGGAGACGCCGGTGCGCGGGCCGGTGCGGATCAGCGCCGGGTCGGGGGGCGTGCCGGTCAGGACGCTGAAGGTTGCACCGTCCCCACAGGCGTCGGCGCCGTTGTGGGCTCGGTCGACGCCGACGGCCACGGTCAGCCTGGCCGGGCCCTGGGCGAGTTCGCGGTCCTTGCGGGCGGTGGGGCGGCGTCCGCGCGCGAGTTCGACGCCGTCCAGGACCTCACCCGCGCGCAACAGCACGGCCGACGAGTGCCCGGCCTCACTGGTAACGAGGTTCATGCAGAAGTGCATGCCGTAGGTGAAGTACACGTAGATGTGCCCGGGCGGCCCGAACATGGCCTCGTTGCGCGGGGTGCGGCCCCGATATGCATGCGAGCCCGGGTCGTCCCGGCCGTTGTACGCCTCGACTTCGGTGAGGCGCAATGCCACAGTCCCCTCCGGCATCGCGCAGACCAGGGTGCGGCCCAGCAGGTCGGGTGCGACCTCCACGACATGACGGTCAAAGAATTCACGGTCGAGCCGCTGGTTCATCCGTTCGAGCACGCCGCAGAGTGCATACGGCAGCCGCTTGAGCCTCCCCGCGTCCGCCCCGCCCCGACTCACCGTTCTGGGCGGGCGGTTCGCGAGAAGCCGTCCTCTCTTGACGGGGCCGCGCGGCTGGAGCTCAGGTTGTCGGCGTGCCGACGGCGTGTTCCGCTTCATCGAGCCAGGCGAAGTAGAACTGGCCGAACGAGATGCGGTGGCCCTCGGGGTCGTCGTCGAGGTGGTCGGGGATGAGATGAACCCCGTCACCTTCCGGGTCGCACCACATCGTGCCCTGTTCGGGCCCGGTGATCGCGAGCCACTCCGTGGAGCCGCACCCATGGTGACAGACAGGCAACGCACCTGTTGTCCGCAGGTCCTCGTCGAGTTGACGACTGCGTACGGCCCAGGCCCGCTTGGCGGCCTTCGCCTCCTCGCTGTTCGGATCGGGGTACCGCTCCGGGTATTCGTCCGGGTGGTCAGCGTCCAAGGCATCCTGGAGATCGTCCGCGGAGGCATGCAAGGGATTGGGAAACGGTTTGCCGATCCGGCTGTGATCTACGAGGCCCCGGCCATCGTTGAACCACCGCCATCCTTCGGTTGCCGTTTTCTTCAGCACGAAGATGCCGTATGAGGGGCCGGCGCCTCCGGCGCCGACGTGGAGAAGGAACTCTCGATAGTCCTCGGGCAGCTCCACCGCCATCTGCTCTTCCACTTCGAGCAGTTCCTGCGGCGAAAGCGGATCTTCGAGTACCCATTGGTGTCCCTCGCTTCCGAACACCTCGTCAGCCCCGGGGGCCTTCCCGAGACTGAGTACCCTGTCGCGGACACCGGACCAATCAACAGTCGTCATGGGCACGCAGCTTAGCCTCGCCGTTTCGGTGGGGCTAAGCGCAGGCAGGAATGCCTCAGAGCAGGCGGTAGATTCTTCAACATGGCATTGCGTGGCGATGGAGCTGAGTCCGTGCACGCGGGGCCGCCGAACGGGGGTGCGGATCCGAGTACCCATCAACTCCGGCTTTTCCTTGCCCTGACAGAGGAACTGCACTTCGGGTGGGCTGCCGCACGGCTGCTGATCACCCAACCGGCATTCAGCCAGCAGATCCGATGCCTGGAACGGCGCCTGGGGCTCCAGCTGATCGACCGCACCTCCCGAACCGTCGAGCTGACCTCCTCAGGACACGCGTTGCTGCCCAGGGCGCGCGCAGTAACGGACGCGATGGCCGAGCTGCACCGCACTGCCGAGGCGCAGTCGCGAGAAGTGTCCGAACACATCGTGATCGGCGCACTCTCGACCGAGCCCGTGATGCCGCGCAGCCAGGCCATCCTCGACGAGCGGAACAAGCAGCGCCCGGGACTGACCGTGGAGGTACGCGCCCTCAACTTCCTAAACCGGTACGAGGCGTTGAACTCCGGCGAGGTGGACGTCGCCTTCGTGCGCCCGCCGGCACCGCCCGGCCTCCAGGTGTTGGAGCTGGTCGAGGAACCCCGCGTCGTCTGCCTCCCGTCCGAGGATCCCCTCGCGGACAGGGCCGAGGTGAAGCTGGAACAGCTCTCCGGGCGCCCCGTGGTCACCATGCCGCCAGAGTCACCACCCCAGGAGTGGCGCGACTTCTGGGCCGTCAGCCCCCGCCCCGACGGGGTGCCCATCCTCTTCGGCCCGCTCACCTTGGACGTAGAGGGCGTGCTTCACGCGATCTCACGCCGTCAGGCCATCGGCATCCTCCCGGCCTCGGTCCGCACCTTCTACCCTCGCCCCGGCGTCATCTACCGGGACCTGGTGGACGTTTCTCCATGCACGATGGCCCTCGCATGGCCCGCCAAGAACCGTGACCGCGCCGGCATCACCCTGTTCCGGACCATCGCGCGCACGATCGTTCAGAACGCAGCCGAACAGGAAGAGGGGCACTGCTACTAGCGGCCTTCGCTGCTGGCCTCCGCCACCTGCCGACCGTGCCGCGGGACTGACCGCCGCGCCGCAGCGGTGCGACATTACCGACCGCGGCCCTGCGCCCGGGCACTTCGCGCTGCTGCAGCTCAGGCGCGACCGCGCCGAGGAACTCGATCGGCGGCGAATGAGCGAACCAAGGACGGGGTCACGACGCCGGGGGTGCCGCTGACTTGCACTGAACCCCACTCAAGGAGCCCGTCGCCCCACCACGGGTTCGGGACAGCCCTGCCTCTCAACTGACACGATAAGGAGAACACTATCAATCCGGCGAACAATCGAATCAATTGCCCTGCTTTTGCTTCGAGTTGAAATGACACAATCAAAGTGCTCGCCTCAAGGACACCAGTGAGTGCGAAGTATGAGACGTGTCGAAATTCGAACCTGGGGGAATTCATGATCGCGGTTATTCGCCGCAAGGTTGTCGCCGCCCTTGCGGCGACGGCGGCTCTCGGCACACTGGGAGTCGCAGCAACACCGGCCGGAGCCACGGAGCAGCCGATCGCAACGCGAGCCGCGGCCGCGGGGTGCTTCGACGGGGGCTGTACCGGGAAAGACCCGCAGGCACTGGGGTGCGCGGCCGATGCCGTCACTGTCGAGCAGATCTTCGTCTGGGAAAACGTCTGGGATCTCCGCTACTCGCGTGCGTGCAACGCCCATTGGGGCCGTCTGTCGAAGCTGGGCGCAGGGAGCGGTTCGACGACCAATCTTGACGGCGCCCCGCCGGATCGTCCTGGGTACACGTTCACAGCTTGGGCGACCACCTACACGCCGGCGGGCATGGGAAAAACCTGGACGGCCATGGGCGCTGGACGAGACAGCGTCCGCGTGTGTGCGCACGTGGACTATGTGCGGCCGACACCTTGGTACTGCACCAAGTGGTACTGAGAACACCCTGTTCCCGGGGACGAGCTGTTCCAGGTCCCCGGGCAGGGTAACCGCGGGATACAGGTGCCGGTGTCGCCGCCAGCGGGACCGCGGACGCGTGGCCGGCCATCGGTCCGGGCCTGCCGGACAGGCCGCGCGGCACACGAATGGTGACAGAGGCCGCACAGATAGATGCAGAGCGCACGCTTGTGAGGATTCTGCAACGAGGGAGCCGATCGGATTGAAGCATGACCCATTTTCATGATCGTCTATTCATGCCGGACGACATGCTGGCGACCCCAACATATTTGGTCGGCAGTGCGAGCTGAGGCAAGTGGAGACGGTTCACATCGCGAACACGGAAGAGAGCGCAGCCATTACCCGGCCGACGCGATCACATGCCGATGCGAATCGGTAGCGATGACCGGATCCCCCTCGACTCACGCTCCCCGACCGCAGGAGGAAGAATGCGTAAGAAGTTCGCGAAGATCGCGGTCATCGCTGCCGGTGTCATGATGTTCTCCGGCGCCGTCGGCGCGACGGCGCAGGCAGCCGACGGCGTGCCGGACAAGACCTACATTGTTGAGAGCGACGCCCAGTGCTACGCCTGGGGGAAGGCATTCGTCGAATCGGGCGAGTACAAGGGCTTCGGCTGCATGGTGCGGGCGGACGGCCGGTGGGACCTCGACCTCATGAAGTAGGCGTCCCAAAATCCGGTGTGCCTCTGTCGACCGTCTGATACACGGCAGCCCGGATGCAAACGAAATCCCGGCCACGTCGACGGCCGGGATTTCATGCGTTGTCAACGGCCATCAGGATTTCGTCCGCCGGCCTGGACGGCGGGTATGCCCTGGCCGGTCTCGGCGGCCTGCATCCAGGCGGTCTCCCGGGCCGAGGCGCGGGCCGCTCGCAGCGAAGCGAGTACTGCGTTGTCGGTGTCGGCGAGCAACCGCCAGGCCGTGGGCGTGGAAGCGACCGGTCCGAACACCTCGCCCTGGTTCCGCAGCACGGCCAGATCCCCTGTCGCCTCACCGCCGTCGGCGAGCATCACCGCGAGATCGGTGAAGGTCCGACCTGGATCGTGCCCGGTGCCACGCGGTCGCAGCGCCCTGAGTGCAGTGGAGTATGCGGTGGTCAGACCAGTGGCATCGGCAAGATCCGCCAGCAAACGTGCGCCCGCGTGCCCGACCACCCCCGAACCGTCAGTGGAGACGTGGAGCTTGGGACGAGAACCGATACCCTGCGCGCACAAAGTGCCTTGCGCTTGGACCGAGAGAACCACTCGGCAAGGTTTCATCGTCCCAGCTCAGAAGGCACTTTCGTATTCGCTCCCCGCTTCCGGCCTCATCTCAACCGAAACGGCGAGTCAGTCGCCGAGGACCCGCTCCCACAGCAGCCCGTCCCGCCAGCTCCCGTCGAGAAAGATCGAGGAGTGCGCGACGCCGTACGGGCTGAACCCGTTGCGGCGCAGCACCCGCTGCGACGGCAGATTCTCCAGATTTGTGGACGCCTCGGCGCGGTGCAACCCGAGTTCGTCCGTCATCACCCGGAGTACAAGCCCGACGGCGTGCCCGGCGTGCCCTTGATTCTGGGCCACGCTGGCGATCCAGTATCCAACGGAGCCGCGGCGCAGGTGCGGCTGCGGCAGGATGCCTCCGACGGTAATCTGCCCGATCACCTGGTCATCGGCGAGCACCACGCCCGGCCAGACCGTGCCGGCCCGGTATCCGGCCAGCAGGCTGTCGATCCGCTCCGCCTGGCCCTCTGGGGTGAAGAAGTCGGCCGACTGGGCCGGTTCCCACGGCCGGAAAGCCTCGAAGTCCCGCACCCGATGCGCGGCGATCGGAGCGGCGTCGGTGGGCTCGATCAGGCGGATCCCGGTGCTGCTGCGCATGGGCTGATCCTCGTCGCGGTGCGTCGGATGAGACGTCCAGCCTATGCGAGGGTGCCCGCGCCGCCGCACCCTCGCCCCCTTCGCACCCCGCGCCCGCACGGGCGCCGCTCGCCCGTCCGGCGGGACCACCACCAGCGCCGCGATCATCACCCCCGCGGCGCCGTACGACCGTTGGGGAGCGATATGCCCGTACTGCCGTCGTGGCTGACCGAACCACTGTGGGACCAGTTCTCTGCCCTGCTCCCGACACGGCCCGTTTTCGATCCGGCCCACCCGCTGGGCTGCCACCGCCGCCGTATCAGCGACCGCACCGTCTTCGACAAACTCCTGCAGGTCCTGCGGTTCAACTGCTCCTACCAGGCCATCGCGGACGCCACGTGCTCGGCGAGTACGATCCGGGCCCGCCGGGATGAGTGGATACGCCTGAGGATCTTCGCCCTGCTGAAGCAGATCGCGCTGGACGCCTACGATCGCGTTGCCGGTCCCGTTCTGGATCGGATCGCGATCGACGGCGCGATCACCAAGGCCCCCGCGGCGGGGGCGAGGCGGCCGGGCGTTCACCCGTCGACCGGGGCAAGCAGGGGATGAAACGCTCGGGTATGACGGACGGCTACGGCATTCCCCTCGGCCGCATCCTGGCCGGCGCCAACCGCCACAACTCTCCTCTCCTCGCCCCCGCCCAGGACCTCCTGGAAGAGCTTGGGCCGTTGCCCGAGGCGCTCACCGTGCGCCTCGACGCCGGCTACGACTCCGCCACCACCCGCACCCTCCTCAACGAGCACGGACTGCACGGCCGGATCGCCCGCAAGGGGATCAAAGCGCCCATCCAGGCCACCCAGCAATGGCACGTCGAAGGCGCGCGCGCCTGGCAGAACACCTTCAACCGGCCCACCCGCTGCTACGAACGGCGCGCCACCGTCATCGATGCCTTCTTCGACCTCGCCGACACCATCATCACCGTCCGTAGCCTCATCCGCCGAACCTGGGCCACCCACCGCTGGGACACACCCGCTGGGACACACGCCCTCAACGCCGGCGGTGATCATGTGCCTATTCGTGCGGCCTCATAGCGATCCCTCTTCCCTGGTCGTCACACCCCCAGCACCGCTCGCATCACGCTCTTCGCGATCGGCGCACCCAGCCGGCCACCGGAGATGTCCGACCGGGAGATGTCCATGTCCGTCGGGTCGATGAACACCGCGACCGCCACCGACCGGCCGTCGGACTTCTTGCCGTACGAGACGAACCAGCCGTACGGCACCTCGTCCTTCACGTTGACACCGCGCTGCGCCGTACCAGTCTTGCCGCCGACCGTGACGCCGTCGATCAACGCCCGCTGGGCGCTGCCCTCCTTGGCCGTGAACTCCATCATTTCCCGGACCTTCTTCGCCGTCTCCTCGGACACGGCCTGGCTCTTGAGCTTCGGCTCGTTCTTCTCCAGGACCGACAGGTCGGGGCCGCGCAGCTCGTCGACGATGTACGGCTGCATCAGCTTGCCGTCGTTGGCGAGGGCGGCCGTCACCATCGCCATCTGCATCGGTGTGCTGGTGAGGCTGCCCTGCCCCATGCCCGTCAGGGCGGTTCCGGGCTTGTCCAGTTCCTTCGGGTAGAGGCTCTTGGTGGCGAGCATGTCGCCGAACTCATCGTCGTAGACATCGGAGTTGAAGCCGAACTTCTCCGCGGTCTCACGCATCTTGTCGGCGCCGACCTTGGACGCCGCATCGAGGAAGACGTTGTTGCAGGAGTGCTGCATCGCGGTCTTCATGGACGCCTTGTTGCACACCGCGTCGCCGGCCTCGCTGCCGATCTTGTTCGTGGAGAGCGGCAGGGGGTACGGGGAGACGGCGTCGGTCCGCGCGTCGACGTCGGTGACCACGCCGTTCTCCAGGGCCGCGGCCGCCGTGAGGATCTTGAACGTCGAGCCGGGCGGGAAGGTCTCCCGCAGCGCGCGGTTGGCCAGCGGCTTGCTCTTGTCTTTGACGAGCGCCTGGAACTTGTCCCCCTCCTTGAACGAGTTCCCGGCGAAGACGGACGGGTCGTACGAGGGGGTGGAGACGAGGGAGAGGACCTTCCCCGTACTCGGTTCCAGCGCGACGACCGCGCCCCGCGCGCCGAGGTCGGTCAGTGCCTTGTAGCCGGCCTTCTGCGCCTTCGGGTTGATCGTGGTGATCACATCACCGCCGCGCCGCTGATCGCCGGTGATGATGTCCTTGGCGTGCCGGAACGCGAACCGGTCGTCCTGCCCGCTGAGGATGCTGTCGTACGTCTTCTCCAGGAGGGACATGCCCTGCGACTGGGAGGCGTACCCGGTGACGGGGGCATACATCGGGCCCTGTTTGAAGGTCCGCTTGTACTTGAAGTCCGTTCCGTCGACCGCCTTGGAACCGGTGACCGAGTCGCTGCCGACGACGATGTCGCCGCGCGGAGTGGCGAACTGGGTGATCTTCACCCGGCGGTTCTTCTCATGAGTGGCCAGGGGCTCACTCTGGAAGTACTGGAGCCAGTTCGCCCGCAGCAGCAGTGCCATCACCAGCAGCCCGCAGAATATGGCTATGTGCCGCAACGGCCTGTTCATCCCGATCCACTCCCATGCTCATCACCCATTTGGTCCTCAAACAATAGGGATGCTGGTTCCGCACGGATGGGTTGCACCCCGCAACCATCTGTGCGGGGCCCTTCCGGCCGGGAAGTGCGGGCCGTCCTGGACGCGGCCGGGTGCGCAGAACGTGGGCGTGGGCATGACCGTTCAGAGGCCACGCCCCGCGTTGCCAATCCCTCCCGCAGCCGTCCGCACCAACGGCGACGGGTCCGGTCTACCAGCACACAGCCGGACGCCAGGAAGCCGCCGGGTACGTCCTCGCCCCGTGCAATGCTCGCAAGCGCGTCCGAGCCTACGGCACCACCCGCACGGAAGCCCTGGCCCGACCAGCCTCACCCGTGCCTTCAACACGCTCCGCCGCAAGGCCGGCCTCCGCCGCACCCGTTTCCACGACCTCAGGCATTCCACCGCACCCCTTCTCCTGGAGCAGAGGGGCGAACTCGTCGTGATCAAGGAACTCCTCGGCCACGCCCATATCGGCGTCACCGCAGGCGTCTACGCCCACGTCCGGCTCCGCCTCCAGCGCCAAGCCATCGACGCCCTGGGGGATGCCCTCGGCACCGGGGACGGTGATCCTGACGACCCACCTGCCGCAGTCGTAGTCCGCTGACGTTGCCGTCACCGTTGCCGTCAAGGCACCCAAAAGCCCCACCGGCACCATTGCCGGTGGGGCTTTTGAATTCACACTTCTAGGCTATTCCCGTGGAATCAGAAGAACGTTCTGGGCGCTGCCTTCTGAGAGCCACTCCTCGGACTCTTTTCTGACTGATGGCTCATCCACACTTCCCGAGGGGCACCTGAGCCCTACTTGGGCCACGGCTTCATCCCCTCGGGCGCATGAGCGCAGATCAACGGGCGATCCGCGCTCACCATAAGGTCCAAGCCCTCGTAGGGTGTGCTTCCGATGCTCCAGATCAGGCCGTTCGCGTAAGCGGCCACAGCCCCGTCCGGCCGCATGAAGACATGCGAGTAGCTGAGCCACCAGCCGACGGGAAACCATGAACCGCCGAGGGCTGAGCCGATCGCCGAGGCTTCGTCCTGATGCCTGCCGCCAGCCCCCACGGCATCGACGAAGAACGGTTCGCCGTTGATGAAGTTGGGGCCGTCCTCACGGGCCGGCCCAATCTTCAGACCTCGGAACGATTCGAGGAAGGCGGTTGCCAATGGGCTCGGGATGTACCCCTGCGCCTCCAGAGACTGGATGTCGGAGGACACGTCGAGGTGTCGCCCGGGGTACCAGCCAGCCTGCCGCAGGGCGGAAACCGTTGCCGGGTTCAATCGGGAGGTGAAATCCTCCGGTTCGCCGCTCACTAGTAATTCACCCCCAAGCTGTCCATCACTCGGCGGCACGCCTTGCACGGGGTGGCAGGAGCACCGTGGTCACCCTTGGGCGTATCGCTCACATGCACCGTAGTCATGTTCCCGCCTCGGATACCCGGTTCACCTTCTCTTGCATACGCCTTGCTCAGGCACTGCATCTCCGCACATCCACCGTTCATCGGGTGGGCCTGCTGCTCGAAGATCTCCGCCATTTCATCCGGAGCGGTGACAGGCTCCTTGTTGTCCGATCGGTAGACATGGCCGCTCCGTGATTTATATTCGGCGGCGAAGTCGCTTCCCCGAATCTCGCCCGCATCGGCCTGTGCGTCGAGGGATGCCTCACCGCAGTTATGGACAAGGACCGGAGTGGCCCCCGCCAGCACATAGTACGTGTGCTACGCGGCACCTCTCTACCTGCTTTGTCGCAGGTCAGCGCGGGATTTGCGTTCCGCTGGTGTCCGTAGTTGTGCGGGGGAATCCGTGGGTGTTGCCGTCGCTACTGCCGTCAGAAGCGACGGCCACGCGGTCGCGCTGCCGCTGGCCTGGTGTCGGTGCAGCGGGACGCTACTGCCACGCGCCAGGCTCGGCGCGGACGAGAGCGCGGACGGTCTGCTCGTAGAGCTGGTGGCCGCTCTGGGCGCAGTGTCCGGCGATCCAACGGGTGAGCTCGTCCGGGGTGTGCAGCGTGCCTGAGATGGCGCCGCAGTTGTGCTTTTCGCCGGTGACGCAGACCGCCTCGAACGTTGGCAGCGCCAGGGGGTCGGGGACGGGGGTCACGTGGTACTCGCGGAAGCGGTGGCGGCCCCGAGAGGCGTTGCGTGCTGGTGCGCCGGCGTTCGGCGAGTCAGGCATCCTCGGCGGCCTCTTCCTGATCCGGGATGCGCTGTCCGCGCGAGTCCGCGACCCTGAGCGCGTCCGTCAGGGCTTCTGCCAACCGGCGGGACAGCCAGCGGTATTCGGTCGCCGACAGGGTTTTCGCGCCGGGTGCCGTGGCGGCGCGGGCGTACTCCAGCAGTTCCTGGCCCATGCTGAGCTGTACCGTCTCGATGCTGTCGGCGAGGGTGTTGCGCAGGATCTCTTCCTCGCGGACGGCGTGCTCCAGGGCGGATTTGAGCACGGACACCGCGCCCCCGACGCTTCGAACCCCTCACCGCCGACGAAGAAGGCCAGTTCCTCGCCGCCACGCAGGATCACCGGCTGCAGGCCCTCTTCGAGCTCGCCCTCCACACCGGACTCCGCAAGGGCGAACTCCTCGGCCTGCGCTGGGAAGATCTCGACCTCGACGCGGGCACCGCCGCAATCCGCCGAACCTTGCAGCGCACGAGCACAGGCGGGCTCACCACGCTGCCCACCAAGACCCGGGCCTCCGAACGCCGCATCGCCCTCCCCAACCGCTGCGTCCAGTCCCTGAAGCTCCATCAGGAGCAGCAGCGCGAGCAGGAAACTATTGGCTCCTCTTGGCAGCACGACGGGCACGTGTTCACCACCGCGCAGGGCCGACCGATCGACCCGACCAACCTCACCCGCGCCTTCACCACGCTCCTCCGCAAGGCCGACCTCCGCCGCATCCGCTTCCACGACCTCAGGCACTCGACCGCGACCCTGCTCCTGGAACAGGGAGTCGAACTTGTCGTGATCAAGGAACTTCTCGGCCACGCCCACATCGGCGTCACCGCCACCGTCTACGCCCACGTCAGGCTCCGCCTCCAGCGAGACGCCATCGACAGTCTCAGCACCGTGCTCGGCAGCCCGAAGACCGCCGAGGCATCACGCTCCGGCGGCGACGAACCGCCACCCTGCGCCGCCCTCGTCCGCTGACGTTGCCGTCAACTACTGCCGTCATCCCACGCAGAAGCCCCGCCAGGACATACCTGGCGGGGCTTCAAATTTGCGACTGCTACCCAACATGGTTTGCGTCGCCGCGGATGGCGAGGCTGCACCTCGCCCTCCAACCGACGCAGCCCCCGGCGGCAGTTGCCGCACCGCCAGTAGGCATCAAGGGGCAGTCCGGCGGAACCTCTCAGGGCAGACGCAACCGATCCACCTTCAGCACCAACTTCATCTGCTCTGCGAGAGCAAGGTTCGCAGCCCCAGCCCGACGCATAAACCGAGTCGCGGGAAACTCGTCAGCGGGAAACTCCCCAAGGAAATCCACATCACCCTTGGTTTCGGCTAGGGATGCTTCCCCGGCCTCGTCACCCTTCAGGAAGTACTCCCCTTCGGCACTCTGATATTCCGCCAGAAATTCGGCGATCTCCGATCGGATTTCGGCGATCGAGATCGCCGAGTTCACTGCGGACTCTGGATCTACCTCAAGGAAGCTTGACATCGCGGACACCGATACGGAGATGGCATCCGCTGCGAAGCCGGCTGCTTCCCCGCCGACATCCTCAAGGCGAGTGATCCAGCGCTCTGACTCCTCTCGGACCCGCGTGAGATCCGACGCCGAGGCCTGCTGGATACCGCGCAGGTCCAGCCACACCGCATCCAGTCCGTTGTTGATCCGGTAAAAGGAGTCTCCCTCTCCTGAATCATGAAGGAACGCCATGGATACCGATCGCACCTTCGTCGCACACAGAGCCGTGACGGCCAGCCGTTGGCGTGGGGTCAGCCGTGCGCACTCCGCACGGACGACTTCGACGTCTTCGAGAAATCCCATCTCAATTCACCTCACGGAGTCCAAATCGCCTGTGTATCGCTGACCAGGGTCGCACCCTTGCCCTGCAGGAATCCCCGACATGCTGGGCAGAACGGTCTATTCACTGCCAGGCCTGTCGGCGTTAGGTCAAGATGGACTGCTGTCTCCCAGAGCTTGACCTCTGCATGTGGGAAGTTACCTGATGCGTCCACGCCAGTGCGCGATATCCCGAGCTCGTGAGGGAGGAGCTGTGCACGTTGAATCTGAGAGATATTCTTCCGTGCTCCAACAGCCACAACGTCGAGAGATTCCGGTCCACCGCCTACCGCGTGCATGACTCCAGTGGTCGCCCTGTCGTTCGCCTTCCCCGCCGGGATGAGCGCGTGCAGGGTGTCGGCCCGGTCTTGCAGGTTGTCAAGATCGAGAGCGCCGCCGCCGCAATTGTGAACAAGAACCGGCGTGGCCCCAGCCAGCACATAGTACGTATGCACGTCACTGACCGTCAGGTCATGTGTGCGCTGACGCTGATCGAAGTGCCGAATGCCTTCGACAGTGACGGACTCGCCGGTCGCCGTCCTGAGTTGCATACCCGGACGCAGCTCACCGGCATCGATCCAGGCGTTCTCGGAGGGGACCCAGAACGGGTGGGTCGTCGTCGAGACCAGGCGCGCCGGGGCACCCTTCTTCGGTGCGATCTTGAGGTCGACGAAGTGCTTGTCATCCTCGGTGACAATGGTGGCTACGACTTCACGGGTCGTCGTCCGTCCGGTCTCCGGGTCGGTCACGACGACCTTGTCGCCGAGCTCGACCTTTTCGATCGGCTTCTTCGAGCCGTCGGCCAGGAGCACCTTCGTACCTGGCAGGAAACTGTGGTTCGGAACCGGGCACGACCCCTGGTCCTTCTTCAACTTGCTCAGGGCAGCCTTTGCCTTGGCGCGCGCCACAGCCAGCGCGTCCTCTGCCTTGCTCAGCGCCTTCGATGACTTCATCAGGCCCTTGACGCCGCTGATGAGGTCACCGACCAGGCCTGCCACCCGCTTGGCGAGCTGGACGCCCTTGGCCCATTTCCAGGGAAGGCCGTACTTCGCCATGATCTTGCCGGCCAGGCCGCCCGCGAAGCTGCCCGCGACGTTCAGCAGCGTTTCACCGCAGGACCCCAGATCGCCGCTGGAGAAACAGTCCAGTGCGGCATCGACGCCTACGAGGTCCCGGACGATCTTGACGAGCGCCTTGGCGGTCTGCTTGATGCGCTGCTTCGCCTGGCCCTGCTGGGCCTGAGCGGCATTCCTGTCACCCGTGGCCTTCGCCACCTGCGCTTCCGTATCGGCCACATCGCCGGAGCAGTAGATGCCGCATCCACCGCCGCCACAGCTGTTGCCGTGCTCGGGGACCCCGGGCGCGCAGGGCAGCAGCCCGCTCGGGTCGGAGAGAGTGACAGGGCTGTTGTTCGCATAGGCGTATGCGTTCATCTGCTGCGGGTCGGTGTAGTCGATGACGGGATCGACCGAGATGAACTTCCCCAGCCCGGGGTCGTATTCGCGCGCCCCCAGATGCGTCAGCCCGCTCTGCTCATCGATCGTGCCGCCGACGAAGCCCTTCTCGCCGGGCCACTGGCCGGTCGGCTCGGCACGGGCCACCCCGTAAGGGTCGAAGCGCCGCTGGGTCACCGCTTGTGTGGCCCCGTCGATGGCCAGTTCAGCGGTTCCGTGATGGTCTGCGGCAAGGACCGTCAGCTTGTTGTCGTTCTGCCGGACCGCGATGGTCTGGCCCGCGTAGCTGTAGTAGCGCGTGGCCTCGACCGCCGTCGCGCCCTTCGCGAGGCGCAGTTCCATGCCGGGGAGATAGACCGTGGTCGCCTTGGCGTCCCGTCTCAGGACCCGGCCGCCGTCGGCGCCGTAGACGTAGCTGGTCTCGTCCCCGTTGGCCTCCGTCGCCCTGGTGAGGTCGCCGCTCGCGTCCCAGTCCAGCTTCTGCGTGTCGCCGCCGAGGGTGCGCGTGGTGGTGTTGCCCGCGTCGTCATAGCCGTAGGTGGACTTCTTGTCACCGGTCGGGGTGGTCTCCACGACCGTGGTCACCGCGTGCGGGCCCGCGCCGTTCTCTCCGTAGGTGAAGTTGCGCGTGACGTTCTTCGACGCGTCACCGCCCACGTCGTAGGAGTCGTCCTTCGTACGGTTGCCGATGGAGTCGGTCTCGTACGACGTGCGGTACGGCGCCGGGCCGCCGAGGCTCTTCACACCGGGGGCGGCCGCACACGCGGTCGGGGTGCCCTTGGTGAGGTCGCTGTCCTTCGTCCCGGAACCGGCCGCCTCGGCCGCGGTCGCCGCCGGGGTCCAGGCGTCCGTGAGCCGTTGTCCGCCGTCATAGGCGAAGCACTGGACGTCGGGCACGGCACCGGCCGTATCGGTGATGGCGAGGACGTTCCCGGCCTCGTCGTAGCTGTAGTTGGACGACTTGGCCGGGCCGGCCGAATCGACGACGCGCAGCGTGGAGTTGGTCATGCGATCGGTGCCGCGCTCGTACTCGAACGACTCCTGGATCGCCTTGCCCTGCCCGGTGGACAGGTGGAGGGCCTTGAGCAGACTGGTGGGCCCGTACAGGGTGTTGGTGACGTAGGAGGTATTTCCCGTCATCGAGACCGGGCGCTGCATCTTGTCGTACGTGTAGGCGATGGCCTCACCCGTGAGCGCGCCCGCCCCGGGCATTCCCTGGCCCTTGACCGTGCCGTCGGGGTTGTACGTGGTGGTGAAGGTGTAGATGCCGGCGAGCGCGCCCTCGGAGGCCGGGACGGTGTAGGCCGTCTTCTGCGGACGGTAGAGCGCGTCCATGCCCTGGATGATCGAGGCATACGACTCGGTGTCGTTGACGTACCGGTACGAAGCCCAGGCGTATCCCACCCAGCCGGGCTTGTCGTACTTGGTTTCGGTCAGCTTGGTGCCGGTCTCCGGTTCTCCGGACCATGTGGTGACGGGACGGCTGAGCTTGTCGTAGACCGTGGAGGTCTTGTTGACGGAGTTGACGGTGGTCGTGATCGGGCGGTCGAGCTCGTCGTACGCCGTCTCCGTGACGCCCGCGTCCGGATCGACGCTCTTCGTCCGCAGTCCGAGCTGGTTGTACTCGTACCGCCAGGTGTTGTTCTTCGGGTCGGTGACGGTCTTCAGGAGTCCGCCCTTGGTGTACGTGTACTTCGTCGAGTCGTACTGGTCACCCGGCCCGGACGGTACCGGTGACGGTCCGTGGTACTTGCGCAGCTCGGTCACCCGGCCCGCCGCATCGGTGATCGATGTGGTCGGGGTCTGGCCGACGGGCGGATCCACGTGGGTGCGGTCGCCTTCGTACACCGTGGTGGTACGCCACTGCTCGTAGCCGGCGACCTGGAATATCTGGGCCGTGGCACGGCCCAGGCCGTCGTACTCGTAAAGCGTCTGGGCGCCGACTTCGCCATCGGCGACGGTCTGCAACTTGTCGCTCGGCACACCGGCCGCGTTGTAGGTCGCATTCGTCTTCTTGACGTTGCCCGAGCCGTCGTAGAAGACATCACCGATCATGCGGGTGCCGTCGTGGCCCTCGGTCTGCAACTGCCGTGGCCTCAGCAGGGAGTCGTAGAACTGGTACTCGGCCCCGTATCCCCCGCTGTTGTCGATCTTCTCCGTCTTGACCACGACCGCGTCGTCCTGGCGGATGAGGTAGGAGTACTTGATGCTCGGGCTCTTCGTCTTCGGCCGATCCGCCAGCCACACGGAAGTGAGACGCCCCAGCGCGTCGTAGGCGAGGTCGGTCCGCCTGCCGTTGGGGTCGGTCTGACCGGTCGACGCTCCCCACGCGGGCGCGAAGTCCGTGCTGGTGACCTGTTGTTCCACATTGGTGACCGTGGTCTTCGAGATCAGGCCGTTGACATCGATGTACTTGGTCGTCGTCGCCGACTTCTTGGCGTCCTGCTGAGAGGTGGGGCGCCCGAACGCGTCGTAGGCCGTGCTACCGGTCACCTGGTACGTGGCAGTGGTGCCGTTGTGGGATGTGAGGCGTTCCGTCGACGTGGGAAGGCCACGGACCGGTGCCGCGCCGAATGCCTTGTCGTCGTAGAGCGTGCGTTCGTCGGCGAGGACGTCGGTCTTCCGGTTCGGGGTCGCCGAACAGTCGACGGTGACGGCCTCGCTGCGTGAGGGCAGCTCGTACAGGTTCAGGCCCGCGTTGTCCGCGTACCAGAGCCGCGTACAGGTGTCGTCCTCGGCGGTGGCGAGGTCGCCGAAGTCCTCGGTCCGGTCCAGCCGGACGTTGGGGCTGCCCGTGTCGTAGTTCGAGACCGATCTGGTGGTGCGCCAGGTGCCGCCCGGCATGGCCGTGTAGCCCCTGGTGGACTTCGTCTTGACGGCTGTCGCGTGACTGGTCAGCCAGGTCCGCGTCTGGGTGGCCGTGTCGTACTTCCATGGTTCGCTGAGGACCTTGGAGACGGCTTTGCCCTTGTCGTAGGTCGCCGTCTCGATCTCGAAGCCGGTGAATTCCTGGTGGCCGGTGTATTCGGCACCGGTCGAGTCCTTGACCTTCTCCGACCGGGTGCCGCCACCGGGGACCTGGTCGCCGTCCAGCCCCTGAAGGTAGGTGTAGTCGATGCGTGACTTCATGGCCTGGGAGGTGCCACTGGTGACGGAGACCTTGCCGTATCCCTGCCACTGGCCCCAGGTCAGGAACTTGCCGTCGGTCATGCCGTCCGGGTCGGCGTGACGCCAGCCCGCATCGCCCTGGTAGGTGTACCGGGTGGTCCGGTCGTCGGCGCCGCCGGTGCGGTCGGTCTCCACGACCTCCTCGACCACGTACTTGTGGAACCAGTCCGTACGCGGCTCGATGGTTCCGGGTGGCGCCCACACAACCGGATAGCAGCGCTTGACGGACTTGCCCGGCACGGGCAGGGCACTGGGCGTGCAGTCGGGTTCGGCGTACTTGATGTCCAGTTGCGCGCCCGTCTCACTCATCACTGTGGCGAGGCGGTAGCGGTGGATGGCGTCCGTGTTGTCCGTGGTGCTGTCGACCCGGTTCTTCAAGTGGATGCCCTGGAGCAGGACGGACGGCAGTTTGGCCGGAGTGCCGCCCTGCCCGGCGTGGTTGACCCGGCCTTCGTGGTCGATCTTGGACAGCCAGAGCGTCTTGGTCTGGTCGCCGTTGTCGGTGAAGAAGTGCGTGAAGGTCCAGGCGTCCACGTCCGCGTAGTCGGCCGCACCGGTGCCTGTGCTCATCTGGGTGGTGACGCCGGCCAGCCGCTTGGTCGTGAAAAACGTCTGACTGGACTGGGCGATGGTGCATTTGGTGTCGGCCTTGCAGTACCGGTCGACGGGGGTGTCGGGCCAGCGGGCGGCGTTGGCGGTGGTGAATTTCGACTCGGCGCAGTCGAAATTCGCGTCCGGTATGCAGCGCTCCTTCACGTCGAAGACGATGCGGGCCGGAGCCTTCGCCGTGTAGACCGAACCGTCGCGCTGGCCGTAGTCGATGCGCTTGAGATAGCCGCCGCGGTCGTACTCGGTGCCGTTGACGTCGGTCTTGGCGTTCAGGGCGTAACGGTTCTTCTCCGCGCCGTAGTAGTACGACATGACGTTGCCGTGGATGTCCTTGACGTAGTCGAGGTTCCACCGCCATGCCTGCTTGCAGTACGCCTTGGCGAACGTGGCGTTGTAGCAGGGGTCCTTCGGGTCGTTGCCGAAGACGGGTGCGGTCCATGTGGAGGAGGTCTCCTCCTTGCCAGCGGCCCAGCCCGGCAGCTTGTTGCGCCCGAAGGAGTACTCCGTGCCGTCCGTGGTGGTGACTTTCCAGTGCTCTCCGTCGTTGTCACCGTTGTCCACGGGGTACTTGGCGGTGGTGGCGTCGAGCTTCTCGACCTTGGCGCCGTTGTCCGAGGAGAGGTGCCATTTCTTCGACGTGTCGTCCTGGACCAGTTGACCGGACATGCCGTTGAGCATGATCGTGGCGTTGTCGAAGGCCCAGCACTATTCCGCCGAGGTCTTCTGTCCGTCCTCGGAGCACGGTTTGTACGAGCGCTCGATGTATCCGGGTTCGTAGCTGAAGCCCTCGCCGATCCATGACCCCTGATTGTTGGTGGCCGCGGTGCGGCCGTCCGCCGACTGGGAGGAGTAGCCGAACCCCACCGTGGGGGTGAGGCCCCCCGGAGTGGGAATCGTGCGGATCGGATAGTCCCAGGAGAAGCCTCCCGAGGACGCGGCGACCGACCAGCTCGCGGACGGGGCGAGGCTGGTCGCCTTGTAGTCGCCCTTGGCGGACGCATCACCTGCGGCAACCGCGTATACCGCCCCGGCACTCCCGGCCGCGGACGGGACTGCGGCCACTCGTGCGGTCAGGGTCTGCTGTGCCGAGTCGTTCTCGAAGCGGATCGGCTTGGGCGCGGCGGTGCACGAGGGGTCGGGCCCGGAGGCGGTCGCCGCACACGCGGGTAGTTGCATCAGCTGAAGCCGCGAGCCGTACGCGCCACCGGCACCATCGGCGAACTCTGCGTAATTCAGCGAGAGTTCGACGTCAGCGGCCTTCTCGCCGCCGTCCGCGCGCTGCACCGTGAGAAGCGCGGCGCTTCCCCATTTCCGCGCGGCCTCGTGGCCGAGCGAGGAGATCTTGATCTTCGACGGTGCCGTATCCGCCGCGGCTGTCGTCCTGTGCTTCACCGGGGCCACGGTGACCGGGATGCCACCGGGCCGGGCCCTGACGGCCGGAGAAGGCCCTGCCGCGCGGGTGGTGCGGAGTGAGGGTGACGCGGAGACAGCTACCTCCGCACTTCCGGCCTTCGGCCAGACGACCCGGTCCAGTCCCGTGGCGGCAGCCTTCTTCGCCGGGTCGACCGGCCGTAATGCCGCCCTGGCGTCCTTGACCTCGGCCGGATCGGGGTCCTTCGGAAGACCTGGAAGGCCGATGCTCTCCTGCCTGGGGGGCAGGGCCTGGGCGCTCCCCGCGGTCAGCGCGAGGGCCAGGCCGAGCATGAGCGCGCCCACGGTATGCCGGGGCATACGAGGGACGAGAAGACGACCACGCATAGACATCACATAGCTCCGCAAGGGCAGACTTGATTCGTTCAGAGGTCAGGTGAGACGTGGGGCGGCACCGGCGGCCGGGGCAGCGGTCCTGGACCCGGCCGTCGGTGGCCTCGGTGCTACATGGCCGGGTTGCCGGTCGGCACACTCATCCGGCTGATGGAGATCGGATCCGCTGCCCCGGCGTAGACGCGAACCTCGTCGATCGCTCCCGCGAAGTAGTCGCTGCCGCCCGCCTGTGCCGAGCGGCCGACTTGGAGCCCGCCGCTGGACGGCCACGTCGTGTAGTCGAAGCCCTTGGCCGTCGATGTCATCTGGCCGTCCACAAAGAGGCGTACCTCGTGCGTGGAGGTTCGTGCGCGGTGAAAGTGCCGGTCGGGTTGGCGAACACCTCGCGGCGCTCCTGGCGGAGTCCCGTCACCTCAACCGGTTCGCCGGCCGCTTCGGCAGCCGCCAGGGCAACCTGCTCGGTGGCCGCCTCACCGGACTTCGTGGCGGACGAGATCAGAGTGTCCGGCACTGCGGCAGTGGCCTGTCCCTGCCCCCCTGGCAGCACGAACGATCCCGCTGCGAGTACCGCTGTCAGCAGGCCGGTCACCGCCCCGCGACGCGTTGCCCGCCGGCCGATTCTGCGGACCTTCACCGTCTCGGCCCCACCTCTGCGCCGGCCGGTGCGACCGCACCGGCCGGCCGCATCCAGTGGCCCAAGAGGTTCCCGGCCCGAAAGTACTTCCCCCACATCGCAGCAGCCCCCCAGCTGTCTCCACATCAGTGGCGATCTCGTGAAGATCGCCACCGGAAACTACGGGAAAAGCTTTACGTGAGGAGGCATAGCCAACCCACAGGAACTTACATATGCAGGAAGCTGGCCCACCCACAAATCCCTGAAATCCCCATAAGACAAAACATAAGCCGCGGACGGTCGGGAACCCGGAAACCCAGCAGGCCAGGAGCGGAGGTCTCTGAACCCGCGGCAGCTACAGATACTGCGCGTACGCGTCGAGCGCCCGCAGCACCTCCGCCTCTCCCGCCGGAGGCAGTTGCAGGACGACCTCCTCGATGCCCAGGTCCGCGTAGTGCGTCAGCTTTCCCGGGCTCGGGAGTACCGCGTAGGGGACCACCTGGAGGTGCTTCGGGTCGCGGCCGGCCGATTCCCAGGCGTCGCGCAGTTTCGGTACGGACTCCGTCAGGCCGCGGCCGCCGATCGGGAGCCAGCCGTCTGCGTACTGCGCGATGTACGTGAACAGCTTCGGGCCCGCCGCGCCGCCGATCAGGGTGCGGGGGCCGTTCACCGGGCCACGGGGCTCCTGGACCGGCTTCGGGTACGCGTGACTGGCCCGGACGGAGCCGAACTCGCCGTTGTACGCCGTTGGTTCGTCCGTCCACAGGGCGCGCATCAGGGCCATGCGGTCGCGGACGAGTTCGCGGCGCGTCGACCATTCCACCCCGTGGTCCGCGGCTTCCTCGGTGTTCCAGCCGAAGCCGAGGCCCAGCGTGAACCGGCCGCCGGAGAGATGGTCGAGGGTGGCGATCTGCTTCGCCAGGCCGATCGGGTCGTGCTGGGCGACGAGCGTGATGCCGGTGCCGAGGGCGAGGCGTTCGGTGACCGCGGCGGCCTGGGCGAGGGCGACGAAGGGGTCGAGGGTGCGGCCGTACTCCGGCGGGAGTTCGCCGCCCGCCGGGTAGGGGGTCTCCCGGCTCACCGGAATGTGGGTGTGCTCGGGCAGATAGAGCCCGGCGAACCCGCGCTGTTCGAGCTCGCGGGCGAGCCGCAGCGGCGTGATCGTCTCATCGGTGAGGAAGATCGTCGTGGCGATCCGCATGGGAGGCACCTCCGTCGTGGTCCGGTGACGGCCCCAACGTATGCCGTGCGGTGCGGAAAACCGAGCGTCCCGGAGTTCGGGTTCCGGTCATTCCCCCCACCGTTTCCCCGGAATTCACGGCTCGCGGCCAGGGTCGGGGTACGTCACCTTTCACCGCACCGTCCCTCGTCCGTCACGACACCCCGGGGAGCCACCCGTATGCCCGCATCGCATTCCGCCCACGGCCGTCCGATGGCCAGGCGCGGCCTTCTCGTCGGTACGGCCGCCACCGCTCTAACGTTGGGCACTGTGAGTTTCGCCGACGCCGCGACCGGGGACGGCGCCCCGGACCGGACCAGGACCGTGCGCGGCACCCTGCCGACCGGGTCGCCCGACTATGTGTATCTGCCGGTCGAAGTACCGCGCGGAGTACGGGAGATCGCCGTCTCGTACACGTACGGGAAGACGCCCGTCCCGGCCGGGACCCAGGGCAACGCCCTCGACATCGGCATCTTCGACGAGCGCGGCACGGAGCTGGGCGGGCGCGGATTCCGGGGGTGGTCCGGCGGGGCGCGCACCGCGTTCTTCATCCGGGCGGACGAGGCGACGCCCGGCTACATCGCGGGGCCGGTACGGGCCGGGACCTGGAACATCGTCCTCGGGCCGTACACCGTCGCCCCGGAGGGGCTCGCCTACGAGGTGACGGTCACCCTGCGCTTCGGGCCCACCGGGTCCACGCCGGAGCCCGCGTACCCGCCGGAGCGCGCGAAGGGGCGCGGGCGCGCCTGGTACCGCGGGGACTGCCATCTCCACTCCGTCCACTCGGACGGCAGGCGCACCCCGGCCGAGATCGCCGCCGCCGCACGCGCGGCGGGGCTCGACTTCATCAACAGCAGTGAGCACAACACGTACTCCGCGCACGGCGCGTGGGACGGACTGTGGGGCGACGATCTGCTGGTTCTCACGGGCGAGGAGGTCACCACCCGCAACGGGCATGTGATCGCGCTGGCGACCGACCCGGGCACCTGGATCGACTGGCGCTACCGGGCGCGCGACAACCGGTTCGGGCACTACGCGAAGGCCGTGCGCCGGGCCGGCGGTCTGGTCGTGCCCGCCCATCCGCACGCCACCTGCATCGGCTGCCACTGGAAGTTCGGCTTCGGCGAGGCGGACGCGGTGGAGGTATGGAACGGTGCGTACACCCCCGAGGACGAGATCGCACTGGCCGAGTGGGACAACTCCCTTGTCGCGGCGGTCCGTTCGTCGAAGCCCTGGGTTCCGGCCATGGGTAACAGCGACGCGCACCGGGAGCCGGACAAGGTGGGGCTGCCGCAGACCGTCGTCCTCGCCGACGAGCTGTCGCGCGGGGCGATCGTGGCCGGGATCCGGGCGGGGCGCTCCTACATCGCCGAGTCGTCCGCCGTCGCCCTGTCCTTCGGCGCCTCGGGCGGGCGCGGCCGGCACGCCGGGATCGGTGAGCGGCTGCGGGTGGACGGGGACGCGACCCCGGTCACCGTACGGCTGGAGGTGACCGGGGCGCCGGGCTGCACCGCGCACTTCGTCACCGATCAGGGCACGCTGTTCACGGCCGTGCTGCCGGAGTCGGGGGCGGGAACGGTCCAGTGGCGTACGACGCCGGCCTACGCCGCCTATGTGCGGGCCGAGGTCCGGCACCCGGCGACGGTGCCGGGGCTGCCGGGAGCACTGGCGGCGCTCACCAATCCGGTGTTCCTGGAGGGTTAGGGCCTCAGAGCTTGCCGCCCATCATCTCGACGTCAAGATGCTTGATATCGGCATACATTCCGTCCGCGCGCCGCGCGCCGTGCGCCCGCCGTCCCGGTGCGCTTCACGCCCGGGAGCGTCACAGTGGAAGGGGGGCATCGGGCGGAAGGGGGGCATCGGGCGGGGCTGCCGGAGGAGGTATATCCGGATGGACGCGACCGGCGAGAGCGACGACCGGCTCCGGGACTACCGCGGCAAACGGCACTTCGACGTCACCACGGAACCGCGCGGCGACGGGGAGCGGGCGGGTCCGGCGCCGTGCTTCGTCGTCCAGATCCACCAGGCACGGCACATGCACTTCGACTTCCGGCTGGAGGTCGGCGGCGTGCTGAAGTCCTGGGCGGTGCCGCGCGGCCCCTCGGAGAACCCGCGCGAGAGGCGGCTGGCCGTCCCCACCGAGGACCACCCGCTGGAGTACCGCACGTTCGAGGGAGTGATCGCGAAGGGCGAGTACGGCGGCGGCACGGTGATCGTCTGGGACCAGGGCACCTACCGGCCGCTCAGCCACGACCGCCGGGGCGTGCCGGTGCCGTTCGAACAGTCCCTGGAAAACGGGCACGCGACCTTCTGGCTGGACGGCACCAGGCTGCACGGCGAGTTCGCCCTCACCCGCTTCAAGAAGGGCGGCGAGAACGGCGCCCCGGGCGGGGAGATCTGGCTGCTGATCAAGGCCAAGGACCGGCTCGCCACCCAGGACGGGCCGGAGGCGCCCGACCCGTACCGGGCACGTTCGGCCCGCACGGGGCGCACGCTGCAGCAGGTCGCCGCCGAGGAAGGAGGCGGGGGCCCGTGACCGCGCGCAGAACCGTGGAGGTGCTGCTCGACCGGTACGGCACCACCTATGCCGCCGAGGCCGGCATCCGGCTGCGGAACGCACCACAGCCCCTGTACCAACTCCTCGTCCTCAGCGATCTGCTGAGTGCCCGCATCCGGGCGTCCGTGGCGGTGGCGGCGGCACGCGCGCTGTTCGCCCACGGCATGCGGTCCCCGGACCGGATGATCGGAGCGACCTGGCAGCAGCGCGTCGACGCGCTGGGCGAGGGCGGCTACCGGCGCTACGACGAACGGACCGCCACCCAGCTCGGCGACGGGGCGGAGCTCCTGCTGGTCGAGTACGGGGGCGATCTGCGGCGGCTGCGCAAGGAGGCCGACGGCGACCTGGACGTCCTGCGGGGCGGGCTGCGCAGGACCCCGGGCATGGGCCCGGCCGGTGCGGACATCTTCGTGCGCGAGGTGCAGGCCGTATGGCCGGAGACGGCGCCGTTCCTGGACGGGAAGGCGCTTCAGGGCGCCGGGGAACTGGGGCTGCCCGCCTCTCCGGCGAAACTGGCGCACCTGGCCGAAGAAGCCGAGGGGGCCGAGGGGGAGAAGCGGGCCGGGGAGGCCGACGCGGTGCTCGCGGCGGCTCTGGTGCGTGCGGCGCTGGACAAGCACGTCGCGGCCGACGTCATGGAGCACGCCGCCTGAGGACGGCGGGCGGCGCGGGACCGGGGCACCCGCCGTCTCCGGGCGGCGTGCAGCCCGGCGGTCAGTCCGCCACGACCAGCGCCGGAGTCTCCTTCGTCAGTACCTCGCCGCGGAAGAACGCCGGGCTGCGGCGCCGCATCACCAGCATCAGCACCACGCCGAGCAGCAGCAGCCCGACCCCGATCACGAACACCGAGCCGACCCCGAAGACCGACGAGCCGGAGCCGTACGCGGGATTCCACATGTCGTGGAGGGTCTTGCCGAAGACCGCGGTGAGCAGGATGCCTCCGACGACCGGGAAGAGGCCCTTGAAGACCAGGTCGCGGACGGAGCGGGTCAGCTCGGCGCGGAAGTACCAGGCGCAGGCGAAGGCCGTCAGCGCGTAGTAGAAGCAGATCATGAGGCCGAGCGCGTAGATCGTGTCGACCAGGACGTGTTCACTGACCAGGGTCATGACCGTGTAGAAGACACCGGTCGCCACGCCCGCCGTGATCGTGGCCCTGCCCGGGGTCCGGAAGCGCGGGTGGACGCGGGCGTACGAGGGGGGCAGGGCCTCGTACGTGGACATCGCCAGGACCGTACGGGCCACCGGGATGAAGGTGGTCTGCAGGCTCGCGGCCGCGGAGGCGAGTACGGCGATGAAGAGCAGGACGCCGAGGCCGGGGCCCATGACCGGGCCGGCCAGCGCGGCGAAGACGTTGTCCGAGGTGCCGGGGTTGGCCAGGCCCAGACCGGAGGTGCCGGAGCCGACGGCCATCTGGGCGGCGACCCCGGTCGCCAGGTAGGAGCCGACCAGCACGACCATCGCTATGAGCGCGGCCCGCCCGGGGGTCTTCTCGCTTCCGGTGGTCTCCTCGTTGGCGGTCAGACAGGCGTCCCAGCCCCAGAACATGAAGATCGACAGCGACAGACCGGCGGTGAACGCGGCGAAGGACTGCACGGCGAGCGGGTTCAGCCAGGACCAGGAGAAGTGCAGCGACGAGGCGAACTCCCCGCTGTGCGCCTTCTGTACGGCCATCGCCACGAACAGGCCGAGGACGACCAGCTGGAGCCCCACCAGTGCGTACTGGAGGCCCTTGGTGGCCGTCATGCCCCGGTAGCTGATCGCCGTGGCGATCGCGATCAGGACCAGACAGGTGACGATGTGGACGGGTTTGCTGTCGTCCAGGGCGGCGATCGAACCGCTGCCCGTGATCTCGCCCGCCAGGAGCCAGAAGTACGAGGTGGCGACGCCTGCCAGGTTCGACAGGACGATGATCGTCGCGATGACCAGGCCCCAGCCGCACATCCAGCCGACGCGCGGGCCGAATGCCTTCACCGTCCAGGTGAAGGAGGTGCCGCAGTCCGGCATGGCCTTGTTGAGTTCGCGGTACGCGAAGGCGACGAGCAGCATCGGCAGGAAGCCGGCCAGGAAGACCGCCGGCATCTGCACGCCGACCTCCCCCGCCGTGGAGCCGAGCGTGGAGGTGAGGCAGTAGACGGGGGCGACGGTGGAGATGCCGATGACGGCGCTGCCCATCAGGCCGACTGAGTTCCCGCCGAGGCCCTTGCCGCGCACTCCGCCGTCGGCCGGGGCGGCCCCCCGGACCGTGTCTCCGGCCTGCGGCCGCACGTCCAGCTGTGTCATGGAAAGGACGTTAGGCGCTGCGATTTCCACATCCGGAGAGTGAGACTCCACCCCCTCGCTCTTGCGTTTCGGATGACAGAACGGACACGCGAGAGTGAATTGAAGGCGATCTTCGCTTTAACCCTTTCAACGAGAGGTCGATACCCGATCGCAGCAATGTACGAGAATCGCAGTACTGTCCGCTTTGTTGTGATTCAAAATTTTCCCGCGCGTGTCCGCTCAGCGGACACCCGCGGGGCCGCGTACGGCGTCCACCGGTTCAGCCCGGCCAGACGATCGCCTGGAGTTCGCTGTACGCGTGCAGGGCGTACGAACCGACATCGCGCCCGACACCGCTCTTCTTGAACCCGCCGAACGGGGCCTCCATGTTCCGCCCGATGGTGTTCACGCCGACCCCGCCGGCCCGCAGCCGACGGGCCACCCGGAAGGCCCGCGCCACGTCCGAGGACCAGACGTAGTCGATCAGTCCGTAGTCGCTGTCGTTGGCGAGTGCGATGCCCTCCTCCTCGTCGTCGAAGGGGACGACCACGACGACGGGGCCGAAGATCTCCTCCCGGACGACGCGCATGTCGTTGGTGCAGTCGGCGAGGAGGGTGGGTGCGACGTAGAAGCCCCGGCCGGGTCCGGCCGGGCGCTCGCCGCCCGTGACGATCCGCGCCCCCTCCTTGCGGCCGAGCTCGACGTACGACTCCACGCGGTCGCGGTGGGCGGCGGAGATGACCGGGCCGACGACCGTGCCCCTGGCCGCCGGATCGCCCACCTTCAGATGGCCCGCGTACGCGGCGAGCTTCCCGATCAGGGCGTCGTGGGCCGCGCGCTGGACGAGCACGCGGGTCGGGGCCGTACAGATCTGGCCGCTGTAGAAGGAGAACGTGGTGCCGATGCCCGCCGCCGCGGAGTCGAGGTCCGCGTCGTCGAGGACGACGGCGGCGCCCTTCCCGCCCAGCTCCATCAGCTGACGCTTCATCGAGCGCCCGCACACCTCGCCGATGCGCTGCCCGACGGCGGTGGAGCCGGTGAAGCTGACCATGTCGACGTCCCCGCAGTCCACGGCCGCCTCGCCCGCCTCGGGGCCCGATCCGGTGACGACATTGACGACGCCCGCCGGAACGCCCGCCGCTTCGAGCGCCTCGGCCATCCGGTAGACGGAGAGCGGGTCCTGCGGTGCAGGCTTCACGACGACCGTGTTGCCCATGGCGAGCGCGGGGGCGATCTTGCCGGCCGGGTTGGCCCAGGGGTTGTTGTACGAGGTGATGCAGGTGACGACGCCCACCGGCTGGCGTACGGCGAGCGCCCCGAAGACACCGGCCCGGCCCATCGGCCCGGCCTCGTTGATCTGAGGGGCGACGGCTTCCTCGGCCGGTTCCAGGGCGCCCCTGGCGTACCGGCGGAAGCGGGCGGCGCCGACGGCGACCTGCATGCCCCTGGCCGTCGGCGTGGTGGCGCCGCTCTCCGCCTGGGCGAGCGCTGCGTTGCCGACGAGGTCGCGCTGCATCAGGTCGGCGGCCCGGTCGAGGATCGCGGCCCGCTCCTCGGGCCGGGTCCGGGACCAGCCGGCGAGGGCCTCGCGGGCGGCGGACGCGGCCGCGTACACCTGCTCACGGCTCGCCTCGGGGGCGAGGCCGACGACCCCCTCGGTGGCCGGGTTGATCACCTCGTAGTGGCCGTGGTCGGGTTCGGTCCACCGCCCGCCGATGAAGAGACGCCGGTTTCCGTCGCTCATTGGGTGCTCACCGTCCGGGTGTCGCGGCCGGAGCGCAGCACCGTGCCGGGGACCGCGCCGGTCACCTTGTCATCGCGCAGGGTCTCCACACCGTTGACGCGGACCGACACGATGCCGATGGCCTTGGCGTCGAGCCGGGGGCTGTCGCCGGGCAGGTCGTGCACGAGGGTGGCGGGCCCGGCGTCGATGCGCTCGGGGTCGAAGAGGACGAGGTCGGCGTGGAAGCCCTCCTCGACGCGGCCCCGGTCACGGAGCCCGAAGAGCCGGGCGGGATCGTCGGTGAGCATCCGGACGGCCTGTTCGAGCGGGACGAGTCTGCGCCGGCGCAGGCAGTCGCCGAGGAAGCGGGTGGTGTACGGGGCGCCGCACATCCGGTCCAGGTGCGCACCCGCGTCCGAGCCGCCGAGCAGGACGTCCTCGTGTTCCCAGGTGCGGCGCCGCAGCTCCCAGGAGGCGGGGTCGTTGTCGGTGGGCATGGGCCACAGCACCGTACGCAGCCCGTCCTCGGCGCAGATCTCGACGAGGCAGTGGAAGGGGTCCTGGCCGCGTTCCGCGGCGATGTCGCCCACGACGCGTCCGCTCAGCCCCTCGTTGGCCGCGCTGTAGGTGTCCCCGATGACATAGCGGCCGAAGTCGGCGAGGCGGCGGAAGACGCCGGCCTCCTTGCTGTCGGCGCGGCGGAGCATCTCGGCGCGGGTGGCGGCGTCGCGGAGCCGTTCGATGCGTTCGGGGACGGGGAGGGCGAGGATGTCGCCCCAGCCGGGGATGAGGTTGAGGGCGCAGAAGGTGCCGAGCGACATGTTCATGGGCGTGAGGATCGGCATGGTGAGGGCGACGATCCGGCCGCCCGCCCGGCGGGCCCGTTCGCTGGGGACGAGCTGGCGCGGTACGCGCTCGGGGACGGCGGCGTCGATGGTGAGGACGTTCCAGTTCAGCGGACGTCCGGCGATGGCCGTCATGTCGACGAGGAGTTCGATCTCCTCGTCGGAGAACTGGTCGAGGCAGCCCGCGACGATCGCTTCGAGCTGGGTGCCCTCGTGTTCGCCGACGGCGCGGGAGAGGGCGAGGAGTTCCTCGGGGAGCGCGTGCCGGGAGGCGACCGGTTGTCCGTCCCCGTCGGAGTGGGTGGCGGACTGGGTGGTGGACAGCCCCCAGGCCCCGGCGTCCATCGCGTCGTGGAAGAGCGCGAGCATGGCGTCGAGCTGTCCGGGGGTGGGCTGTCCGCCGATCGCGTCGGCGCCCATGACATGCCTGCGCAGGGCGCAGTGGCCGACCATGAACCCGGCGTTGACGGCGATCCGTCCTTCGAGGGCGTCGAGGTATTCGCGGAAGCTGGACCAGGTCCACTCGACGCCCTCCTCCAGCGCCTTGAGCGCCATGCCCTCCACCCGCGCCATCATGCGCCGGGTGTAGTCGGCGTCCTCGGGGCGTCCGGGGTGGAGCGGGGCGAGAGTGAATCCGCAGTTGCCTCCGGCGACGGTGGTGACGCCGTGATTCATGGACGGGGTTGCGTACGGGTCCCAGAAGAGCTGGGCGTCGTAGTGGGTGTGGGGGTCGACGAAGCCGGGGGCGAGGACGAGGCCGGTGGCGTCCTCGGTGGTAACGGCTTCCTCGGCGAGCGTGCCCGGTTCGGCGATGACGGCGATACGGCCGTCGCGGATGCCGACGTCGGCGGGGTACGAGGGTCCGCCGGTGCCGTCCACGACGGTCGCTCCGCGGATGAGGTGGTCGAGCATGACGGGGTTCCCTTCTGTGGTGTATGTGGAGCCGGGGTGCGCACGGCCGCGGCCCGCACCCCGGCTCCCCGCAGCGGCGGTCCGGGAAGACGCCGCAGCTTCCGGCGGGGCTCCGCCCCCGGGCCCCCGCTCCTCGATCGCCAAAGGGGCTTGCCTCTCCTACGCCGCGTCGCGGAAGCGTGAGGTCCGGTGCACCGGGTCCGTGTCGATCTCCGGGATCACGTGCTCACCGATCAGCCTGATCGAGTTCAGTGTGTCCTCGCGGCTGATCCCGATCGGCAGCCCGAAGCTCAGCTGATCCGCCCCCGCCTGCTCCCACCGCTTGCACTGCCGCAGCACCTCGTCCGGATCGCCGCAGATCATCAGCTCCTCGGCGATCAGGAGCTCGATGATCTCCTCGGAGTACTCCGGCAGCAGCTGAGGCCACTCCGGTATGCCCTCCGGCCGGGGGAACGTGTCGTGGTAGCGGAACAGCAGCGACTGCAGGTAGTTCAGCCCGCCGCCCACCGCGATCTCGACGGCCTTCGCGTGCGTTTCGGCACAGATGGCCGTGGAGGTGACCATGACGTTGTCGTTGACGAAGTTCCCGACGGGTTCGGCCTCCTTGACGGCCGTCTTGTAGGACTCGACGACCCACTCCATGTCGGAGACCTTCTGCACGCTGAAGCCCAGCACGCCGAGCCCCTTCTTCCCCGCCATCGCGTACGAGGACGGCGACCCGGCCGCGTACCACATCGCCGGGTGCGACTTCCCGTACGGCTTGGGCAGGATCTTGCGCGGCGGCAGCGACCAGTGCTTGCCCTGGAAGCCGACGTACTCGTCCTGGAGCCACATCTTGGGAAACTCGGCGATGGTCTCTTCCCAGAGTTCCTTCGTGTGGTTCATGTCGGTGATGCCCGGCATGAAGCCCAGGATCTCGTGGCTGCCGGCCCCGCGCCCGGAGCCGAATTCGAAGCGGCCCTCGGAGAGGTGGTCGAGCATGGCGACCTTCTCGGCCACCTTCACGGGGTGGTTGACGGGGGCGAGCGGGTTGAAGATGCCGGAGCCGAGGTGGATGCGGTCGGTGGCGTGCGCGAGGTAGCCCAGGTACACATCGTTGGCCGAGAGATGCGAGTACTCCTCCAGGAAGTGGTGCTCGGAGGCCCAGGCGTACTTGAAGCCGGACTTGTCCGCCTGGATGACGTACTCGGTCTCCTCGATCAGCGCCTTGTGCTCTGCCCCGGGGTCGTCCTTGGCCCGTGCGGCGGGCACGTACCCCTGTACAAAGAGCCCGAATTCCAAGGGGGTTCACCGTCCTCCATCGTTTCTGACACACCGTCAGATCGTGATGCGTCCGACTGTTCCACCGGCACCCCCACCCGTCAATACCTGATGCCTCGTCAGATCAACTCGGAGCGGCTCAGAACAGGCTGACGCCCGCCAGCCATCCCCCGTCGATGACGAACGGCTGCCCGGTGATGTACGAGGAGTCTTCCGAGGTCAAAAAGAGCGCCAGCGCCGCCACCTCCTCCGGCCGGCCGATCCGCCCCAGCGGTACGTGCTTCCGGTACAGCTCGGCCACCGCCGCCCTGGACTCCTCCGGGTCCGCGGTCGGATCCAGCGCCGCCGGGTTGGTCATCGCGGTGTCCACGGCCCCGGGACAGAGCGCGTTGACCCGTATCCCCTTCGCCGCCAGCTCCACCGCCGCGACCTTGGTCAGCCCGAGCACCGCGTGCTTGGTGGCGGCGTACGCGCCCACGAACGCCATGCCCGTGAGCCCCGTGTACGAGGCGGTGTTGACGATGGTCCCGCCGCCCGCGGCCTCGATCTCGGGCGCGACGTTCCTGATCCCGAGGAACGCGCCCACCTGATTGACCTGCACCACCTGCTGGAACTCCTCCAGCGGTGTGGCCACCAGCTCGTTGAACCGGAGGATCCCCGCATTGTTGACCAGCCCGTCGATCCTGCCGAAGGCATCCTTCGCGGCAAAGACAGCGGCCTGCCAGTCGTCCTCCCGGCTCACATCCAGATGGACGAACCGGGCGACGTCCTCGCCCAGCTCCTCGGCCAGCGCCTCGCCCTGCTCGTCGAGCACATCGGCGATCACCACCCGTGCGCCCTCCGCGGCGAAGAGCCGCGCCTCCTGCTCGCCCTGCCCGCGCGCCGCACCGCTGATCAGCACGGTGCGTCCGTCCAGCTTGCCCATGACCTGACTCCTACCTGTCGAGATGGGGTGCGACCTCGGCGGCGAACGCCGCCATCTGGTCGGTCAGTTCACTACGGCTCCGGCTGCGGAACCGCACCTGGATCTGATGGACGCCCATGGCCCCGTACACACGCAGCGACTCGGCGAGGACCTCCGGCTTGCCGGTGAGGGTGCGCCGCCCGACGGACCACTCGGGCTCACCGACGTACAGCGGCTCGGTGATCGCGCCGACGACGATCGGGGCCTCGATCCCGGCCGCCTCGCGCAGCTCCCTCAGCCGGGCGATCTGCGCGGGCAGCTTCTCCCGCGGGTCGCCCTGCGGCAGCCAGCCGTCACCCCGCACCGCGGCCCGGCGCACGGCGGCGGGCGAGGATCCGCCCACCCAGACCGGCACCCGTTCCTGGACCGGGCGCGGCAGCTGCCCGAGCCCGGCGAAGGAGAACCGCTCCCCCGCGAACTCCGGGTACTCCTCCGGGCCGAGGGCCGCCTTCAGCGCGTCGATGGTCTCGTCGAGCACCTTGCCCCGCCCGTCGAAGTCCGCCCCGAGCGCCTCGAACTCCTCCGGTACGTGCCCGGCCCCGACCCCGAGGACCAGCCGGCCGCCGCTGAGGTGGTCGAGGGTGGCGTACTGCTTGGCGGTGGCCAGCGGGTGGCGCAGCCCGACGACGGCGACATGGCTCATCAGCAGGACCCGCTCGGTGATCCCGGCGAGGAAGGAGAGGGTGGCGACCGGGTCGTACCAGACGGTGCCCATGACCCCGGCGAGCCGCCGCGGGATCGCGACGTGGTCGCAGCTCGCCAGGTAGGAGAAGCCGGTGCGGTCGGCGGTGCGGGCGATCTCGGCGAGGTCGGCGGGGCCGGCCGCGGCCTCCCACCCCTCGGCGTAGATGGTGCTCTGCGACTGGACCGGGAGCTGCATCCCGTACGACAGCGGCCCGGTGAGCGGTATCGGCACCGAACGGCCTCCTTCCCGCTGGAATCTGACGCATCGTCACTTGACGGGCGCGGGGGCCATCGTCGTACCTGACGTCACATCAGACAAGGGGCGGGGGCGGGCGAAACGGTGGGCCTCGTCACCGCCGGACCGGTGCGGCACGTAGCACCCGCCGGACCGGCCCCTTCGCCGGGCGCGGGCTCACCGGGCCGGGCGGGACCGGTGACATCAGGGCCGGGACGGAGCGGCGGTGTCCGCCCCGGCCCGGCGCGACCGACGGGTGGATTCGTGATCGGCATCGCCCTCGTCGTCGTCCCCTCCGCTCGCCGCGCTCTCGGGCCCGGCCGCGGGTCCGGGGCGCGGCCCGGGACCGGGAGCTGCCGCTCCCGCCGGTCTCTCCGCCCCGGCCGCTGCCTCGCCCTCGTCCTCATCCTCGATTTCGTTTGTGCTTTCGTTTGCGTTTTCGTCCGGCGCGGCCTGGACGCCCACACCCTGGGAACTCGACACGTTCTGGTCGATCGCACCCCCGCCGCCGTCATGGTCGCTGCCCGCCGTGCCCTTGCTGAACGGGCCCAGCACGTTGAGGGTCCGGTCCACCTCCAGCCAGGAGTCGGCGTTGGAGTTGTCGATGGTGACGAGGGAGGGCCCGTGGTGCGTTTCCATGCCTCCGTCGGGGGCGTCGGCCCAGGCGTTCCCGGCGGCCAACTGGCCCTGACAGAGCGCGCCGAGAGCGACCACCAGGGCCGCGCGCGCCTTCATCGAGGTGATTCCCATGATCCGGCTCTTCTCTCCCGGCCGCACGGTCCTGCCGGTCCGTGCACGGCCTGTTTCGCTGTGGTTTCGGGTGCGCCGGGGTCCCGATGGCACACAGACGGGCGTCATCGGGCCCCGGCATCCGGATGGAACGGGCGAGAGGCCGGGCCGCGCGCTCCCGGCGCATCGTCCACGTCAGACGGCCGCCGGCTCACGGACGGGGTGGTGCCTGCTGATGTTCTTCTCCAGCAGCTCCGTCGAACGCCGCACTCCGATGCCGTGGGTGGCCACGAACTCGGGAAGCCGTCCGTCGGACTGCTTGAGATCCGTCAGTGCGGCATCGATGGCGGCGTGGGCGGCAAAGAGGCAGGGGGTGCTGTAGATGGCCACCTGGCACTCCAGGTCGGCCAGTTCGGAGAGCGAGAGCCTGGGTGACTTCCCGCCCGCGATCTGGTTGAAGAGCAGAGGCTTGTCACCGACCACCTCCCGGATCCGCCTGATCCATTCGACGCTGCGCACGCCGTCGACCAGGACGACATCGGCGTCCGTCGCGGCCAGCGCCTCGGCCCGGCGCAGGATCTCGTCCTCCTCCGTGGCGTCCGTGCGGGCGACGACGACCAGATCGTGCCTGCTCTCCAGTACGAGGTTGAGCTTCTCCAGGTACTCCTCCAGCGGAAGCACCTGCTTGCCGTCCGCGTGACCGCAACGGCGCGGGCGCTTCTGGTCCTCCAGGATGACGCCGGAGGCGCCGATCCTCTCCAGCCGCTGGACCACGTGGCAGGCGACCTCGTGGTCGACGTAGCCGTCGTCGATGTCGACCAGCAGGTGGTGGGCGGGGAAGGCCAGCCGCAGCCGCTCCACGAAGGCCACCATGTCGGGCCAGGCGATGAAACCGATGTCGGGGAGCCCGTAGTGGGAGGCGGCGAAGCCGAATCCGGATACGAAGAAACCGTCGTAGTGCCGGGCGACGACGGACGCCGAGTACATGTCGTAGATGCCGATGAGAGGCGTCGTTCCCGGGCTTCGGACTTCTTCCCTCAGCGCACTTCCGTAACGCACAGCGTCTCCTTGCCAATGGGTCGTTGATTCGCGGATCGCCACTTGGCGCATCGACGATGCGCCGAGTGGTGAGTGATGTGAACTCCGGCGATACCGGGACCGGACCGGAAGCCACCGAGACACGGGAAGACGAATCGGGGCTCGCGGGTGTCGCGGTTCGGCAGCAGAACGATGCGGCGGGTGCGGGAGCACCAGGACGCAAAATCTGCCTCGTCGCGAAGACGCGTATACCTATACCGACATGACCGTCTCTTTACCCACGGACACGCCGCGCTTTACCTTGCGTACGACTCTTCGCGGGTAAGTGCGGGACACGGGTTGACGGCGTCGGGAAACCGGGGCCGCCCGATCAGAGGTCCTCCGACAGGCTCTCAGCCGAACCGGTCGAGAAGGCACTCCACATAGCCTTCCAGGCGGGCTGTGATCATCTCGGACGTCAGTTCGGTCCGTCCGAGTTCCCGCCACGGGACCGCGACCTTCTCCGCGTCCGGCGCACAGGCCAGCGCGTCCAGAAGCCGCCAGTAGAGGTGGTCGGCCCCGTTCCGGGTCAGCCGCCCGCCCGCACTCGTGTACTCCTCGGCGAAGCTCATCCCGGCCGGGACGCCGTGCAGCAGCGCCAGTGCCGTCGAACAGTGGGCGACGTCCAGGTCCGCGGGGCCCCAGGAGGTCTCGACCCAGTCGACGACTCCGCTGATACGCGGGGCCGCCCCGTCACCGGTGAAGAGCACGTTGCCCGGGTGGAAGTCGCGGTGCAGGAACCGGGGCTCGTACGCCGGCGGCTCGCGGCGGATGACGTCGATCGCGCGCCGCCAGAGCCGCGTCCGCCCGGTCGCTCCGGGCACCCGCACCCGGTCCGGCGCGGTCCACGCCTCGTAGTCGCGCGGCCGGGTCGCTTCCGTCACCCGTACCCGGTGGATGTCCGCCAACTGCCGTGCCAGCGGCCCGATGCGCTCCCTTGCCCCCGCATCGTCCACCCGGACCCCGCCGGGCAGCAGCGACATCAACAGCGAGGGATGGTCGCAATGTTCGGCCCCGGCGTCGACGGCCACGTACCGCGCGGCCGGTACGCCGGTGCCGGCCAGCAGCCGCAGAATGTCCGCCTCCCGCGTGAGCAGCCCCGCCGCATGGCGTACGTAGAAGGGCTTGACGAACGACCTCAGCACGAGCGAGCGCCCGCCGCCCGGCCCTGAGATGTCCAGCCGCCGCATCTGCGAGGTCCAGCCACCACGCAGCCGCTCCACGGCCTCGATCCGCTCCCCCGGCGCGAGGCCCTTCTCCACCCACCTGCGCGTCGCTGCCCAGCCGTGACCGTCGGCCCCCGCTTCACCCATGCGTGCAGCGTACCGACGACCGCGCGCTCCTCCCGCTCGCGCCCACCCGGCCCGCGGACGGGTTCGGCGGCTGCCACGGACGGCCGTTCATAAGGTTCTCCAGACCCGCCCAGGCGAAGTTCATCAGGGTGGCCGCGGCTTCCTTCGCCGAGACGCCCGGGGTGTCGTTGGCCCAGCCGGCAAGCGACTCCGCGGCCCCCACGAGGGCCTGCGCCAGACCCGCCACATCGCGGTCCGGCAGTGCCGGATCGCGGTGCGCCTCGCGTGCCGCGGCCCCGATCAGCCCCGTCACAAAAGCAACGATCTCATCCCGCATCGCCGTGACCTCGGTGGCGAAGGGCTCCCCGTGCGTGCGCGCCTGGCGGTGCAGCACCGCCCAGCCGTCCGGATGCTCCGCGGTGTGCGTAAAGAACGCCCGCAGCCCTGCCCACAGTTGCCGATCCGCCGGAAGCTCCGGCTCCACCGCCGAGTGCACCGCTGCGACCAGCGCCTTCGCCTCGCGCTGTATGCAGGCGGTGAAGAGTTCCTCCTTGGAATTCAGATACAGATAGACCAGCGGCTTGGACACCCCGGCCAACTCCGCGATCTCGTCCATCGAAGCGGCCCGGTATCCGCGCTGCCCGAACGTCCGTACCGCGGCGTCCATCATCTGCTGCTCACGCACGGCACGCGGCATCCGTTTGCCCTTCACAGCACCCACGTCGACTTCCTCCCGCCCCGCTGCGCCACTCCCCGGAAAGAGTAAGGCGCGGGGTTCCTCCCGTCGCACGGCGACCGAGATCACGCCGGCCGGCGCGGCCGACGAGGGCGCTGCGGACCGCTGACAGACACGTGCCCCCCGCACCCGAAATCAACGGGTGCGGGGGGCACGTGTCGTACCAGCCCGGGGCCTCAGGCGGCTGCAACCACGGCCTGCGGCTCGCTGTCACACACCTCGGCGTCGTCGACCGGGGAGGACGAGGCCGAGTTGTACGCGTCGTGGTCGAGGATCTTCTCGCGGGCCGAGACGATCACCGGGACCAGCGCCTGGCCTGCCACGTTCGTGGCCGTCCTCATCATGTCCAGGATCGGGTCGATGGCCATGAGCAGACCGACGCCCTCCAGCGGCAGGCCCAGCGTCGACAGCGTGAGGGTCAGCATGACCGTGGCGCCGGTGAGACCGGCGGTGGCCGCCGAGCCGATCACCGAGACGAACGCGATCAGGACGTAGTCGCCGACACCCAGCTGGACGTCGAAGATCTGCGCGATGAAGATCGCCGCCAGCGCCGGGTAGATCGCGGCGCAGCCGTCCATCTTGGTGGTGGCGCCGAACGGGACCGAGAAGGAGGCGTACTCCTTCGGGACACCGAGGCGCTCGGTGACCTTCTGGGTGACCGGCATGGTGCCGACCGAGGAGCGGGAGACGAAGGCCAGCTGGATCGCCGGCCAGGCGCCCTTGTAGAACTGCAGCGGGCTGAGCCTGGCGACGGTGGCGAGCAGCAGCGGGTACACACCGAACAGCACCAGGGCGCAGCCGATGTAGATGTCGGCGGTGAACGTCGCGTACTTGCCGATCAGGTCCCAGCCGTAGTCGGCGATCGCGTAGCCGATGAGGCCGATGGTGCCGATGGGGGCGAGGCGGATGACCCACCACAGGGCCTTCTGGAGGAGCTCCAGGACGGACTCGCTGAGGGTGAGGATCGGCTGGGCCTTCTCGCCGAGCTGAAGTGCGGCGATACCGGCGACGGCGGCCATGAAGACGATCTGGAGGACGTTCAGCTCGGTGAACGGAGTGATCACGTTGTCCGGGATGATGCCGGTGAGGAAGTCGAGCCAGGAGCCCGCGTGCTCCGGCAGCTTGCCGTCCTTCGGGGTCAGTCCGGTACCGGAGCCCGGGTTGGTGATCAGGCCGATCGCGAGGCCGATGGCGACCGCGATCAGCGAGGTGATCATGAACCAGAGCAGGGTGCGGGTGGCCAGCCGGGCGGCGTTGTTGACCTTGCGCAGGTTGGTGATCGACACCAGGATCGCGAAGAAGACGAGCGGCGCGACGGCCAGCTTCAGCAGCTGGACGAAGAGGTGGCCGACCTTGTCGAGCGTGCTGTGGAGCCAGTTGATGTCGTACGAACGGGCAAGCCACCCGAGAACGACACCGAGGACGAGACCGGCGACTATCTGGGCCCAGAACGGGACCTTGGGTATACGGAAACCGGAGCCGGAGCCGGACGGGCTGTCGGTCGCGGCGGCGGACGCGGGATTCGCGGACACGGACACACTCCAGATGTGACGCATCGGGGCGCACGGGAACGCCGTGCGGGGGGACGGGGGTGCGGCGCCCGCGCCGGGGGCGGCGCCGCTGCATGGTGCCGGTTCAGACGTTGCGGCAACAGACCGCGGACATACAGCGGCAGAGATCGACGTGCAGGCGCTCCACGAGCGGGACGCTCGCGGCGAATCGATGGCGCACTGCTGTCTTCACGTCGAACACGTTAACACTTGAACTTTGAGTACCTCAAAGGTCTTCTTTGGTCCCCCTCGGGCGGCGGCGCGGGCACCGAAGCCCCCGGCGCACCTGCGGGAACGACAAAACCCCAGCGTGGGAGCGACTGCTCCCACGCTGGGGTTCCGTACGAAAACTGTGCGGGTGTGAGGAAACTTACGCAGCTCTTACACTGCCACCACGTCGTTCCTCACCCGGCGGACCCGGCGGACCCGGTCGTCACGGGGTGACGTGGTCCTCACGGGTCCGGTTCGCTTCGAGCCGCGCCTTGGTGCGGTCGACCGTGGAAACGATCTGCTCGGACATCTCGTCACGCTGCTTGCGCAGCAGCACGTAACTGAGCGGCGCGGACAGGACCAGGGCGAGGAGGATCACCCAGACGACATTGGAACCGCCCACCCCGGAGGGCAGCAGGCCGAAGTGGACAGCCACGGCCGCGAGGGCGAAGCAGCCTACGAAGATGCTGAGGCGCATCGCGGTGTACCGAATGGTCGCGTTCGGCTTGGCAGCGGACACAGTTGGCCCCTCTCTCTACGTACGGCGGTCCTGCGATCCTGCCCGACCAGTGAAGCATGCCCCGGAATCGATCACTTCGGAGGGCTGCGTCAAAGGGGGTTCCCCCGCGCCCGCCGCGGGCTCTCAGCCGAGCGGCAGCAGCATGATGATGTCGTCGCGGTCGTCCCCCTCGGCCACCCGGATCGCGTCGGGCACCCGCCCCACCTCCTTGTATCCGCACGAGGCGTAGAACCGGTCGACACCGGTGCCTCCGCGGCAGGTGAGCCGGATCGCCTCGATCCCCCTGATCCCCCGGGCGGCCTCCGCGGCGGCGTCCATCAGGTCGCGCCCGTACCCCTTGCCCTGGTGGCGGGGGTGGACCATCACCGTGTAGAGCCAGAGCCAGTGGCCCATCAGCCGGTGCGTGTTGAGGGAGAGGAAGGCCGTGGCGGCGACGGCGCCCTCCTCGTCGTGGCCGACGAGGAGGCGGGTGCGGCCCTCGGCCATGGCGACGAGGTGCTTGAGCAGCTCGGGCCGGACGTCATCGGTCGTGACGGGCGGCACGAAGCCCACCGAGCCGTCCGCGTTGGAGACATCGGTCCACAGCTCGGTGATGCCGTCCCGCAGGTTGCGGTCGAACGCGGGGTCCAGCTCAAACGTAAGTGCCATAGGTGCAGATTAACCATTACAGAACGGCCGCTTCAAGCCATGTCCAGTACACGAGAAAGCCCCGGCCGGCAGCCGGGGCTCTCGTACGGGACGGCGGGGGACGGAATGTCAGACGCGCATCGGCTGCGGCGACTCGCGCCGCTCGGCGTCCGGGCCCGGGTACTCGCGGATGATCTCGTACCGGGTGTTGCGCTCGACGGGCCGGAAGCCCGCGTCGCGGATCAGGTCGAGCAGATCCTCGCGGCCGAGCTTGTTCGGCGTGCCGTAGTTGTCCGCGTCGTGCGTGATCTTGTACTCGACGACCGAGCCGTCCATGTCGTCGGCGCCGTGCTGCAGCGCGAGCTGGGCGGTCTGCACCCCGTGCATCACCCAGAAGACCTTGACGTGCGGGACGTTGTCGAAGAGGAGCCGCGAGACGGCGAAGGTCTTCAGCGCCTCGGCACCGGTCGCCATCGTCGTCCGGGCCTGGAGCTTGTTGCGGACCTTGCCGTCCTTCATGTCCACGAAGTCGTGCTGGTAGCGCAGCGGGATGAAGACCTGGAAGCCACCGGTCTCGTCCTGCAGCTCACGCAGCCGCAGCACGTGGTCGACACGGTGCCGGGGCTCCTCGATGTGCCCGTACAGCATCGTCGCCGGGGTCTTGAGACCCTTCTCGTGCGCCAGCCGGTGGATGCGCGACCAGTCTTCCCAGTGGGTGTCGTGGTCCACGATGTGCTGACGGACCTCCCAGTCGAAGATCTCCGCGCCGCCACCGGTCAGCGACTCCAGACCGGCCTCGATCAGCTCGTCGAGGATCTCGGAGGCGGAGAGTTTGGAGATGGTCTCGAAGTGGTGGATCTCGGTGGCGGTGAACGCCTTGAGGGAGACCTGCGGCAGGGCCTCCTTCAGCGCGCTGAGCGAGCGCGGGTAGTAACGCCACGGCAGGGTGGGGTGCAGTCCGTTGACGATGTGCAGCTCGGTGAGGTTCTCGCCCTCCATCGCCTTCGCCAGCCGGACGGCCTCCTCGATGCGCATGGTGTACGCGTCCTTCTCGCCCGGCTTGCGCTGGAACGAGCAGTACGCGCACGACGCGGTGCACACGTTGGTCATGTTGAGGTGCCGGTTGACGTTGAAGTGGACGACGTCGCCATTCAGCTGCGTGCGCACCTCATGGGCGAGGCCGCCGAGCCAGGCCAGATCGTCCGACTCGTAGAGGGCGATGCCGTCCTCACGGGTCAGCCGCTCCCCTGCGCGGACCTTCTCCTCCAGCTCGCGCTTGAGCCCAACGTCCATGCGGCTGCCTCCCAGGTGTCGACGTGCTGTGCCTGCCCGGCGATACCGGGCGAAACCCCCGGTCCCCCGGGGGCTCCACCACGTTACGCCTACACCTCCTCGGGAAGTTCCCCGACCCGGTTCTCCCACTTGGTGGAGAGCACGATCGTGGTACGCGTACGCGAGACGCCCTTCGTGCCACTGAGCCGGCGGATGGTCCGCTCCAGGCCGTCCACGTCACCGGCGCGCACCTTGAGCATGTACGAGTCGTCGCCCGCGATGAACCAGGCATCCTCGATCTCCGCGAGGTCCTTCAGCCGGCGCGCCACGTCCTCGTGATCGGCCGCGTCGGAGAGCGAGATGCCGATCAGGGCCGTGACGCCGAGCCCCAGCGCCGCGGCGTTGACGGTGGCGCGGTAGCCGGTGATGACACCGGCGGTTTCCAGCCGGTTGATGCGGTCGGTGACGCTGGGCCCGGAGAGCCCGACGAGCCGCCCCAGCTCGGCATATGAGGCCCTGCCGTTCTCTCTGAGGGCCTGGATGAGCTGCCTGTCCACCGCGTCCATATGACTGAAACCTTCCATTGTTCAGCAGTATCGCGAGTCTACGTGTAGAATCTAAGGCATGCAGGCTTCATCGCCTGTAAATCTTCCCGAGTATCCAAAAAACGCTTTCGAATCTTCAGGAGTGAGAACACCGTGTACACGATCGAGATGGCCTACGCCCGGATGCGCGAGCTGCAGGACCTGGCCAACCGCTCGCGTGCCCACCAGCCCGCCGCCGCGCGCCGGGTCGACAAGACCCGCAACCCGCGCGCCACGAAGAAGCGCTGACCTCAGGCCCCTTCCGTCCGAGGCCGGCCTCAGTCGCGAGAGCCACCACCGAGCTCTCCCTCCCACCGGCGGTACAGACCGTGCGGCACCCCCGCCGCGTCCAGCACCCGCCCGGCGACGAAGTCCACCAGATCCTGGATGTGCGTCGCCCCCGCGTAGAACGCCGGAGAGGCGGGCAGCACCACGGCGCCCGCCTCGTCCAGGCTCACCAGATGCTTCAGCGTCTGCCCGCCCAGCGGGGTCTCCCGCACCGCGACGACCAGCTTCCGCCGCTCCTTGAGCGTCACACTCGCGGCCCGCTGGAGCAGATCCTTCGAGAGTCCGAGCGCCACCCCGGCCACACACGCCGTCGAGGCCGGGACGATCAGCATCCCCTTCGCCGGGTACGACCCCGAGGACGGCCCCGCGGCGAGATCACCGGCCGCCCAGTGCCGTACGCCCTCGATGTCCGCGTCGCCCACGTCGAAGGTGTGCGGCTTCCCGTCCGCGCCGCGCGCCAGCCAGTCGAGCAGGTCCTCCCGCCAGTGCGCGTCGCGGAACGCGATCCCGGTCTCGTCCAGCAGCGTCAGCCGCGACGCCCGGCTCACCACCAGGTCGACGCTCTCCCCCGCGGCCAGCAGACCACGCAGCACGGAGGCGGCGAATGGGGTGCCCGAAGCACCCGAAACCCCGACAATCCAAGGCTGTCGCGGGTGCTGACTCACTGAAGTACCGGAATCCACACACCCGAGCCTATCCGGCTGCGCAAAACCGGAACCGACTAAGGTGCCTCAGGCGTTTCGAGGGTGGGAACGGGGGCGACACGGGACGGCAGGGGGGCATCGGTGACCGCATCGTCGGATCGATTCACGTCGGCGTGGAACACGGGCGACCGCGCGAAGGCCGCGGCCAAGCTGATGCTGGGCTGGGTCGCCTTCCTCTGGATCCTCGAAGCCGTCGACGCGGCGACCGGTCACTCGCTGGACACCTACGGGATAGAGCCGCGCCGACCGGGCGAACTGCTGGACGTCGTGCCCGCGTCCTTCATCCACTTCGGCTTCGGCCACGTCGCGTCCAACAGCGTGCCGCTGCTGGTCTTCGGCTTCCTCGCCGCGCTGGGCGGCCTGCGCAGGTTCGCGGCCGTGGCCGCGCTGATCATCGTGGTCGACGGCCTCGGCATCTGGCTGGTCGCGCCGGACCACTCCAACACGGCGGGCGCGTCCGGACTGGTCTTCGGCCTCTTCGGCTATCTGCTGGTCCGCGGCTTCGTGGACCGCAGACTCCTCGACATCGGCGTCGGCCTGGTGGTCGGCGCGATATGGGGCTCGTCGATCCTGGTGGGGATATCCCCCGCCGACGCCTCGGTCAGCTGGCAGGGCCACCTGTTCGGACTGGCGGCGGGCGTGGTGGCGGCGTTCGTCTTCCGCCGCCCCGGGAAGGCACCGGCACCGGCACCCGCCCCGCTGATGCCGTGATCCCGTCCGCCCCATGGTCCCGCTCGTATGCCGCGCGCCGTGGTCCCGCCCATGCGTCGCGCGCCCGCCCCGGCGCCCCGACTCAGACCGTCAGGCCCCGCACCAGCAGGTCCAGCAGCGCGCAGGCGAACAGCGCCATCCCGATGAACCCGTTGACCGAGAAGAACGCCCGGTTCAGCCGGGACAGGTCGTGCGGCCGCACCACCCGGTGCTCGTAGACAAAGGCGACGGCGACGATCACCATGCCGATCCAGTAGAAGAGACCCGCCTCCGTGGCCAGCCCGAACCAGACCAGCAGCCCGGTCGTCACCACATGGCAGACCCGCGCCCCCCAGAGCGCGGCCGGAATCCCGAACCGGGCCGGCACCGACAGCACCCCGTGCGCCCGGTCCGCCTGGACGTCCTGGCAGCCGAAGATCAGGTCGAAGCCACCGATCCAGATCCCGACCGCGAGACCGAGGATCACCGCGTCCCACGACCAGCTGCCGGTCACCGCCAGCCAGGCACCGATCGGCCCTATGGCCTGTGCGATACCGAGGATGGCGTGCGGGTAGTGGGTGAACCGCTTCCCGTACGGATAGACCACCATCGGCACGACGGCGGCCGGCGCCAGCGCCAGACAGAGCGGGTTCAGCAGAGCGGCCGCCCCGAGGAAGAAGACGACGGCGACCACCGCCCCCGTCCACGCCGACTTCACGGAGACCGCCCCGGTGACCAGCTCCCGGCTCGCGGTACGCGGGTTACGGGCGTCGATCTCCCGGTCGATGATCCGGTTGCAGGCCATCGCGAACGTCCGCAGCCCCACCATGGCCACGGTGACCAGCAGCAGGGTGAACCAGTGGATGGACTTGTCCGCCTGGAACATCGCGGTCAGGGCGGCGATGTAGGCGAAGGGCAGCGCGAAGACCGAGTGCTCGATCATCACGAGCCGCAGAAACGCCTTCACCTTGCTGCTCGGCTGTACGGGCCCTGAGCCCAGTGCTGCTTCGGCGGCGCTCACAGTCCGTATTCCTTCCACCGGCGGTCGACCTTCGCCGCCGTCTCCGGGTCGGACTCGACCATGTCCGGCCAGCCCCCGTCCCGGGTGTAGCCCTCCTCGGGCCACTTCCGCGTCGCGTCGATCCCCGCCTTGCCGCCCCAGAACTGCTGGTAGGAGGCATGGTCGAGATGATCGACCGGCCCCTCGGTGACGGTCAGGTCCCGCGCGTAGTCCGTATTGCCGAGCGCCCGCCACGCCACCTCGTGCAGATCGTGGACGTCGCAGTCGGAGTCCACGACCACGATGAGCTTGGTCAGCGACATCATGTGCGCGCCCCAGATGGCACTCATCACCTTCTGGGCGTGCTTCGGGTACTTCTTGTCGATCGAGACGATCGCGCAGTTGTGGAAGCCGCCCGCCTCCGGCAGGTGGTAGTCCACGATGTCCGGCACGATGATCTTGAGGAGCGGTAGGAAGAACCGCTCGGTGGCCCGCCCCAGCGGCCCGTCCTCGGTCGGCGGCCGGCCCACCACGATCGACTGCAGCAGCGGACGCCTCCGCATGGTCACGCAGTCGATGGTCAGCGCGGGGAACGGTTCCTGCGGCGTGTAGAAGCCGGTGTGGTCCCCGAAGGGCCCCTCGGGAAGCATCTTCCCGGGCTCCAGCCACCCCTCGATGACGACCTCCGCCTGCGCCGGCACCTGCAACGGCACGGTCTTGCAGTCGACCATCTCGATCCGCTTGCCCTGGATGAACCCGGCGAAGAGGTACTCGTCGATGTCCCCCGGCAGCGGTGCGGTGGAGGCGTACGTCACCGCGGGCGGCGCCCCGAACGCGATCGCGACCGGCAGCCGCTCCCCGCGCTTGGCGGCGACCTGGTAGTGGTTGCGGCTGTCCTTGTGGATCTGCCAGTGCATCCCGATGGTGCGCCGGTCGTGGCGCTGGAGCCGGTACAGCCCCAGGTTCCGTACGCCGGTCTCCGGGTGCTTGGTGTGCGTGAGCCCCAGGTTGAAGAACGAGCCGCCGTCCTCGGGCCAGGTGAACAGCGCGGGCAGCTGTTCCAGGTCCACGTCGTCGCCGGTGAGAACGGTCTCCTGCACGGGCGCGCTCTCGGACTTCACCTTCTTCGGCGGCACGTGCACCATCGAGCCGAGCTTCCCGAACGCCTCCCGCACCCCGACGAAGCCGTGCGGCAGCTCCGGCTTGAGCAGCCCGCCGATCTTGTCGCTGATATCGGCGTACGACTTCAGCCCGAGCGCCTTGAGCAGCCGCTTGTCGGTCCCGAACACATTCATGGCCAGGGGCATCGAGGACCCCTTGACGTTCTCGAAGAGCAACGCGGGCCCGCCCGCCTTGTTCACCCGGTCGACGATCTCGCCGACCTCCAGATACGGGTCGACCTCGGCCTTGATGCGCTTGAGCTCGCCCTCGCGCTCCAGGGCCCGGAGGAGGGAACGAAGATCGTCGTAAGCCATGCCGTCCAGTTTGTCATCACCCTTGGCGATCACCTGGGGTGCCCCACCTCGTGGCTCCTGACGGGACAGGGACGCGCCCGCACCCGGACGACCGGCTTCGCCGGGGCTACGGCCACTGGAACTCGCCGTCCACCACACCACCCTCGGACGCTGCCCGCTCACCCTCGTCAGACTCCACACGGTGTCCCCCAGCCCGTCTCTGCTGAAGGCGCCCGCCCCGGCTCTCGGCAATCCGCAGCGCATCGGTCAGGCATTCGGCCAACCGGGCAGCGGCAAAACGGAGTTCTGTCGTCGTCGCACCGGCGGCCGCAATGACCGGCTTGGCACAGTCGAGGACCTCGGCGCCCATGCCGAGTTGCACGACTTCCATCTGGTCCGCGACACGCGACACATACCCATGGCCGTCCGTACGCAGATAGCACGGTCCGCCATCTGGCCTGACCCATGGAAGCAACCGGGCGCAAGTGGCATCGAGTTGCTCTGAGGAGTTCATGAATTTGAGACTGGACCGGTTGACCGGTCCAGTCAAGCTATTCCTGGCTGCTTCCGCCCATCGGGTAGCTGTCGACCTGCTCCCAGAGGTGCGCCGGGGTCACACCTTCCTCGCACACCAGCACGCGTCCGGTGCCGTCACTCGCCGTGTGAAGGACAACCGCGACGGCGGTCGGCAGCGTGAGACCCAGCTGCCTGGCCTCACTCTCGGTGGCAAGGCGCACCGAGAGCACATCCGTCCCCTGAGCCGGGAACCGGCCGAGCGTCCTGGCGACGTAATGCGTGGTTCCTTCCGCGATCGGCCCCTTCTGGGCGAGCTTGGGGCAGGCGTCGGCCACCTCCTCCGGGAACCATGCGGTGACCAGGGACAAAGGCGTGCCGTCATCGAGCAGCATCAGCCGATCGCGACGAAGGGCTACACCGTCGCTCCGCAGCCCGAGCGCCTCGGCCACCCTCGTCGGCGGTTTCTCCTTACCGGGTGTACCGAGCCGCCGGAAGGGGCTGCCACCGGATACGCGGGCCGAGCCAGCAGTCCGCCGCCCCGCCGGGCGGGCCACGGGAGTCTCGACGACCGTGAAGCCCGAGCCCTGCCGGGCCACGACGAGTCCGTCCCCGCGCAACACGTCCATCGCCTTGATGACAGTGGCCCGCGACACCGACCACTGCTCGCACAGGTCGCGCCCGGACGGCAGAAGATCTCCTGGACCGAACTCCCCGTCCGAGATCCTGGCGCGCAGGGACTCGGCGATCTGCTCGTACTTGAGTAGCGGCACAGTGGCCTCCTGGTAACTGGACAGGTCAACCGGCTAGGTTAATCGAGGGACGAATACGCCGGGGCTTCGGCCATGAACGGGACGGATTCATGACGACTCACCAAGTACCGCCGAGGATCATCGAGTTCTACACCTCCACGTTCAACGAGGCGAACCGGCTGTCCGTCCCCGCCGACGGCGTCCTGGAGATGGTCCGCACCCAGGAACTCCTGCGCCGTCACCTCCCTCCCGCACCGGCGTCCGTGCTCGACGTCGGCGGCGGTCCGGGAACGCACGCCCGATGGCTCTCCGAGGACGGTTACCGGGTACATCTAGTGGACCCCGTACCGCGTCACATCACGGAGGCCGAGGGCGCCGGGTGCAGTGTCGAGCTGGGGAACGCGCGAGACCTGAGCGCCCAGGACGACTCCTACGACGTGGTTCTGCTCCTCGGCCCGCTCTACCACCTCGTCGACCCCGCCGACCGCCGGGCCGCCCTCGCCGAGGCCCGTCGAGTGGTCCGGCCCGGCGGGCTCGTCGCCGCGGCGGGCATCAACCGGTACGCCTCACTGTTCGAGCACACCGCGTTCGCGCACCTGGATGGGGCTCCGCTCCAGCAGAACATCGCCAAGATCCTGGCCACCGGTTCGCACGACGGTAAGAAGGGGTTCACCGAGGCGTACTTCCACACCGGCCCCGAGCTGGAGGCCGAAATGCGTGAGGCGGGTCTCACCGACACCCGGATGTACGGCGTCGAGGGCCCCGCCTGGGCCCTGCTGAAAGCGACCGAGCAGCACACCGGGGAGTCCCTCACCGCATCGCGGATGTTCGCCTCCGCGCTGGCCGCGGCCCGTATGGCGGAGCCCTACCCCGACCTGCTCGCCGCCAGTTCCCACCTGCTCGCCGTGGGGTGTCATTGACACCGGCTACTCTGGGCGCGTCACCGGGGCGGGACAAGCCCCGCCATCTCTCCGCAGGGGGACTTTCCACCATGTTCCGGGCCCTGATCTATCTCCTGCCCCTGGCACTGACGATCTACGCGTTCATCGACTGCCTGAACACCCCCGAGGACGAGGCCAAGCACCTGCCGAAGATCGCCTGGGTCTTCATCATCCTGCTGTTCTGGATCGTGGGCCCGATCGTCTGGCTGGCCGCGGGCAAGCTGCGCCAGGCGCCCGCCGGAGGCCGCACGCCGTCCGAATGGCACCGCAATCACCGCTCGCAGTGGGTGGCGCCGGACGACAATCCGGAGTTCCTCCAGGCGCTGAAGGAAGAGAACAAGAAGGACGAGTCGCTCCTCAAGGACTGGGAGGCGGACCTGCGCCGCCGCGAGGAGGAACTCAAGCGCCGGGAGAGCGGGGAGAGCTCCAGCCCCTCCGGCGAGTGAGCAGCAAAGGCCCGGGGGCAGCACCCCCGGCGACGGCGACCAGGAGCACACCCGCATGAACGACCGCGCCATGCTCGCCACCGCCCTAAGGGCTGCCCCGTAATCCCTGGCGGGCGCACGACGACAGCTACGGCACCTCGCCGCGTTGTCGGAACGTCCGAATACATCCAGTATGCGGACGCCCCTCCGCCTTGCGATGCACCGCATCTGACGCCGCGCGCTGATCCACCAGGGACTACGGGACAGCCCTTAGCCGAGGCCCGTACCGGTCTCGCCGAGGGCGGCATCCCTGTCGGGGCCGCGCTGTACGGGCCGGACGGCGCGCTCCTGGGCCGTGGCCACAACCGCCGCGTCCAGGACGGCGATCCGTCCCTGCACGCGGAGACGGCCGCCTTCCGGGCGGCCGGGCGGCAGCGGTCCTACCGGGGTACGACGATGGTGACGACCCTCTCCCCGTGCTGGTACTGCTCCGGCCTGGTACGGCAGTTCGGGATCTCGCGGGTGGTGATCGGCGAGGCGGAGACGTTCTGCGGCGGGCACGACTGGCTGGCCCGGCACGGGGTGGAGATCGTGCTGCTCGACGACGCCGAATGCGTCGCGCTCATGCGGGACTTCGTACGGGATCATCCCCGCCTGTGGCACGAGGACATCGGCGCGGGCTGAGTAACCGCCTCGCGTCGTCACCACCCCGCGTCCCCAATCGTTCGAAAATCTACACCTTGCCCCAACGCCCCGCCGATATCCTGGTGTTGACGGTGTGACAGATCGGTTGGGACATCGGCGCTGGGGGGTGCTGTGGAGAGAGAGCTGCACGGGCGCGAGGCGATTTTCGGGAACGACGGACTTGCGGCGCGTCTGACCGGTCTCGCTCCGTACGGCTCCGCCCGGGTCGCGTACGAGCACCGCGACGATCCTCCGGTCGCGGTGCTGACCGGTGGCCGCGGCATGGGCAAGACGGCCGTGCTCAAGCAACTGCGCCATCTGTACCGGGAGACCACCCCGGTCGCCCTGGTCGACTGCGAGGCCGTCGTGCCGCCCGCGGACCCCGGGCCCGGCTGGACCCCGGTCACCGGGGCGCTGCCGGAGCTCGCCACCCAGCTGACGGCGAAGGTGCGTGCCGCGCGGCCGGTGTCGTTCCCCCGGCTGAGCCTGGGGCTCGTCGCCGTCGCCTCGATCTCCTGGACACGGGAGGACGAGACACGGGCGCAGCGGGATCTGCAGTCGCTGGGCCCGGTGCTGGCGACCGTCGACAACCGGGGGGACGCGGCGACGGGCTGGGTCACCAAGGTGCTGACGAAGCTGGCGGCCAGCGCCTTCGACTCGATGCTGCCGTTGGCCGGGATGATCGCGGAGGCCACGATCGAGACGGTGCTGGAGGAGTCGTTCAACCGGTTCCAGCGCCGTGCGGCGGACTGGTACGGGAGCTATCCGCACGCGGGCGGCAACGGCAGGATCGGACTGCGGCAGCTGGCGGTCGACTTCGAGCGCGGCGGTGATCTGCGTCGCCGCGCCGAGGACCATCTGGTGCTCGCACTGGTCGCTGACCTGGTGCGGGCGTACGGGGGGCTGGCGCGGGGTGCGCGCCGGGGCCGTCCGGTGCTGCTGCTGGACAACGCGCACACGCTGCTGGGCCGGCAGCTGGTCGAGCCGGTGCTGCGGCAGCGGGCCGCCGGGGTGCGCGATCGGATCGCCGTGTTCGCCTCCTCCCGCGCCCGCGGTCACGAGGGGCTGAGCCATGCGGTGCGCAGGCGGCTGCCCGAGGTGGCGCACGGTTCGCACTGGGTGCGCGGTTCGGAGGTGACGTCCGGGATTCTGGCCGTGGAGCTCACCGCGCTGAGCCCGGCGCATGTGCAGGCGGCGTTCGACCGGCACGATCCGGTGGGCCGCGCCCCGGCCGGGCCGGCCCGCGGGGTGCACCGGCTGACGGGCGGGCGCCCCCTGGGCGTGGCGCTGCTGGCACAGGCGGCGGGCGAGGCGCTGGTGGCGGAGGCGTTACAGACGGGTACGCCGCGGTCGGCGGCACCGGCGCCCGATTCGCTGGTCCCGGGGGCGCTGCTGGACCGGACGGTGGAGCTGCGTGAGGACCGGGCGCCGGTGCGGGTGGCGGACGAACTGCTGGCGCAGCTGCTGCCGGGGCAGCAGCTCGACGTGCTGAGCGTGCTGGCCGCCGCCCACGGTGAGGATTCGGCGCGGCTGCTGGCCACGGCCCGGCTGCGCGGCCGGTCACTGGAGGGCGATGTGGCCCTGCAGGTACGGGATGTGCTGCGGGCGCAGGGCTGGCCGGTCGGTCCCGAGTACTTCGTCGCCGATCCGCTGCTGCGGGCGCTGCTGCTGCACCGGCTGCGGTTCCAGGACGACGACCATCCCCACTACGCGGTGTGGCGTGCGGTGCACGAGACGCTGCGCACGGCGTACGCGCCCGGGGGCCGCTGGCCGAGCGTCCCGCACCGGCTGCACCAGGAACTGGTGCTGGGCACGACGCGGGACTGTGTGACGCATCTGCGGGAGCGGTTCTTCGACGGGGATGTGACGGCGTGGCTCGGCTCGCTGCGGTTCATCGCCTCGGCGCCGTATCCGCGTCCGCCCGGCCAGGCCGGTCCCGATCCGCGGCGGGCGATCGCGCTCGGCCGGGAGGCGGCCGGTTCACTGCCGGACGGGGAGACGGGGCTCGCGGGGCTCGACGAGCGGGCCGTGGAGCTCCAGTTGCAGCTGCGCAGGCTGCTGCACGCCGTATGGCTGCTGTCCGATCCACTGGCTCTGCCGGACGAAGAGGTGATCGACAAGATGGCGCACGAACTGCGACAACTGTCCGGCAGGCATCCGACGGGCAACAGCGTGCTGTGGGACGCGGCGACACACTGGCCGCGGGACATCAGGGCCTGGCGGTCGCTGTCCATGCCGCCGGGGACGCCGGGCACGGACGGAGCACCGGGCCCGGACGGCAGCCCGCGCGGGCAGAGGCGGGGGGACGGTGGCTCGCATGCGTAATCCGCTGCGTTATCGCGTCTGGTACACGGCGCGGCAGAAGGTCGTCACCACAGTGGTGGTGGGCGTCCTGGTCGTCACGTCCGGCTGGTACGGCATCGGCCGGCTGACCGCTCCGGAGGACCGCTCGTGCGCGAAGGGGGTCGAGCGGCCGCAGGGCAGCGACGAGTGTGTGGGCGTCTCCGGTGACGGCTTCGACTTCGGCCGGCCGAAGCTGACCGAGGTCGCCGCGGCCATCGCCCGGGAGAACGCCGGCCTGGAGCCGGGCCGGTACGCCACGGTCGCGCTGCTGCTGCCGCTGACGTCGACGGACGGGGCGATGCAGACGAAGATGCAGCGTGAGCTGCAGGGCGCGTTTGCCGAGCAGTACCGGGCCAACCATCTGTCGAACGAGCAGGTGCCCAAGATCCGCCTCGTACTGGCCAACACGGGGAAGAACAACCTGCTGTGGCGGCCGACGGTGGACCGGCTGAAGACGATGACCGGCGCCCCGGACCACCTGCGGGCCGTGTCGGGGGTCGCCACCAGCAGTACGCAGGTCAGGGAGGCGGTCCGGGAGCTGACCGCCGCGCGCATCGCGGTCGTCGGCACCACGATCACCGCCGACGACATCGCCAACGGCCCGGGCGGCGACCCGTTCCCCGGGCTGGCACGCGTGTCGCCGACCAACCGGGACGAGGCGCGGGCACTGGCGCACTTCGGGCGGGTCAAGGCCGACAAGGCGCTGCTGGTGCAGGACACCCGTACCGGGGACCACTACACGGACACGTTGCGGGGGGCGTTCACCTCGCTGGTGAAGGGCACGCAGTACGAGCCGCAGCTGTTCACCTCGCGCCAGGACCCCAACGACGAGGGCACCACGGCCAATACGTTCCAGCAGATCACCCACCTCATCTGTGACACGGACGCGGATACGGTGTTCTTCGCCGGACGCCACACCCAGCTGCGGCAGTTCATCAACGCGCTCGGCTCGCGAGGCTGCCAGAGCCGCCCGTTCACGATCCTGACCGGCGACGAGGGCTCGTACCTCGGCAGCGACACGAAGCTCGACCGGAGCGCGCTGCGCCGCAAGGTCACGGTCCGTTACGCCTCGCTGGCGCACCCGGACACCTGGGCGGCGGCAGCAGCGAAGGGAGGGGGCGGCGCGGCGGCCGGCGGTTCCGCGGCGGACTACCGGAGCTTCCTGGATCTGCTGGCCACGGTGGCGAAGAAGCCCGTGGGCCCGGTCGGCCCGACCCGTCACCAGGATCTGACCGACGGTCAGGTCATCATCGCGTACGACGCGATGTCCCTGGCCGTGCACGGCATCCGGCAGGCGACCCCGGACAAGAAGCGGCTGCCGCAGCCCGCGGACGTGGGTGAGCAGTGGCCACGGGTGAAGGGATCGTTGCGGGTGTCGGGGGCCAGTGGCTGGATCTGCCTGGACAACCACGGGAACCCGTACAACAAGGCGGTGCCGGTGGTGGAGCTGGCGCCCGAGGACGCCCGTCAGCGGTTCGTGGCGATCGCCTGGCCGGAGGGCACGCCGCCGGACCCGAAGTGCCTGCCGCCGTCCTCGGCGCCCTGACTCCGCCTTCAGAGCCTGTCGGCCGCCGCGTACTCCTCGCGCAGCTCCGCCCACCGCACCGGGGTCCACTTCGACCAGTCGGCGGGGTATCCGTCGAGCGTGTCCGCGAGGTAGCGGAAGTGGTCGTGCCAGCCGGCGAGGCAGTCCAGGCGCAGTGCGTCGTCGCCCCGGAACTGGTTCGTGAAGCGCAGCAGCACATGGTCGCCGCGCGGTGGCTCCAGATGGAAGCGCATGCGTCCGTGGAGCCCTTCGAGGGTGTACTCGGCGATCCGCTCGACGTCCCAGGCGGTGATGGTGCCGGAGGCGACCGTGGCGTGCCCGTCCCGGTCGGTGTTCAGCCAGCGCAGCGTGATCGCGCCGCCGATGTGCGGTTCGAACGGGTCGGCGGCGGCGAGCCAGCCCGCCAGCCCCTCGGAACTGGCAACGGCTGCCCACACCCGTGGAACGGGGTGGGGCAGCCGTAGCAGGAACCGCAGGGTGTGCACGTCACCATGGGTCTCGCTGGTGCCACGCTCGATGACGGGGGTCGCATCGGTCATGGTTCCAGCGTGGCCCGGTGATCCGGGATCCGCACCCTTACGGCCTCGCCCGCGATGGTCGGCGGCGCCGCGCTGCCCATCGCGGGCGAGGTCGTTGCAAGTGGGCGCCGGTCAGACGCCGGCGTAGGAGTGCTTGCCGGTGACGAAGATGTTCACGCCGTAGTAGTTGAAGAGCCAGCAGCCGAAGGCGATGAGCGCCAGATAGGCGGCCTTGCGGCCCTTCCACCCTGCGGTGGCGCGCGCGTGCAGGTAGGCGGCGTACGCGACCCAGGTGATGAAGGACCAGACCTCCTTGGGGTCCCAGCCCCAGTAGCGGCCCCACGCGTCGCCCGCCCAGATGGCGCCCGCGATGATCGTGAACGTCCACAGCGGGAAGACGGCGGCGTTGATGCGGTACGAGAACTTGTCGAGCGTCGAGGCGGCGGGCAGCCGGGAGAGCACGGACCGGGCGAACGAGCCGGGCTGCCCGCCGCCCGCGAGCTTGCTCTCGTAACTGTCGCGGAAGAGGTAGAGCAGGGTGGAGACCGCACCGATGTAGAAGACGGCGCCGCAGATGATGGCGGTGGAGACGTGGATCCACAGCCAGTACGAGTGCAGTGCGGGCACCAGCTGGTCACTGTCGGTGTAGAGAATCGTGGTCGCGATGCCGAGGTCCAGCAGGACGGTGGTGACCAGGAGCAGCCCCATCCAGCGGACGTTTTTCTTCAGCGCGAGCAGGATCAGGTACGCGCCGACCGCCACCGTGGAGAAGGTGATGGAGAACTCGTACATGTTGCCCCAGGGGGCACGCTGCACGGACAGCGCGCGGGCGAGGACTCCGCCGACCTGCACGAGGAAGGCGAGCACGGTCATGGAGATCGCCATGCGCCCGTACAGGTCGCCCTTGAAGGTGCCGCCGGCCGCGCCGGGCCCGTCCGGGACGTCGCGGGAACCGGCTGCGGAGCGCGTGATGATCTTCGGGCGTTCCAGCACGGCGGTGCCGCCGCCCTGCTGCGCGACCTGCACCTTCACCGGCGCCCCGGCGTTCTCGGCCCCGGTCAGGGCGGCCGCGGTGCGGCCGACCTTACTGCGGCTGCCGAACACCCATTCCGCGATGTGCGCGAAGAAGGCCAGGGTGTAGACGGCCATCGCCGAATAGATCAGCACATTGCTGGTGTGCGCCAGGTTCTCGTTGGTTGCGGCGGCGAGATTCACTTCTCAGCCCCTTCGACAGGTTCTACGGAGGATTCTTCGACGGAGCCGGCATCGGATCCGGGGTCGGTGTCGGGGCCGGGCGCGGTGGGCGCCACGGCGTTGAGCGTGACCGCGAGATCGGCCAGCTCCTCGGGAAGCTTCGCGGACTCGCTGCGGCCGAGACCCGCCATTTCGACGACGGTGACGCCGTCCGCACCGCGTACGGCCCGCACCCAGATCCGGCGCCGCTGGATGAACAGCGAACCCGCGAGTCCGGCGATCGCGGCGATGGCTCCGGCGAGCGCCCAGCCGCTGGCGGGCTGCTCGGAGATCTGGAAGCTGGCCCACTCCTCGACACCCTCGAAGGTGATCGAGCCGGCTCCGTCGGGCAGCTTCATCGTGTCGCCGACCGCCAGGCGCTGCTTGAGCGGGTTGCCCTCGCTGTCCTTGAACGCCTTCATCTTGGACTTGTCCAGCTGGTACACGTTCTGCGGCAGTCCGGAGTCGACGCCGAGGCTGCCGTAGTAGCCGTTGAGGGCCAGGACGGGCATGTCGGCAGCGGGGAACTGCGAGAACATCGTGCCCTTGCCGTCGCCCGCGAAGGTCGGCACGAAGAAGGCCTGGAAGCCCAGCTGGCTCTTCTTGCCGTTCTTGTCGCGGTAACCGTCCATCACCTTGATCGCACCGGTCGAGGTGACGTTGTTGTCGATGGGCAGCAGCGGCACGGCGTTCCGGTAGACCTCCTTGCCGCTCGCGTCCTTGACGGAGACGACGGGTGCGTAGCCGTGCGCGTTGAGGTAGACCTTGGTGCCGTCGACGACGAGAGGCTCGTTGACCTTGATGACGGTCTTCTGCGGCTTGCCGGAGGCGCCCGCCTCGTACGTCACATGGGCCTCGTAGGTCCGGGGCGTACCGATCTGGGGGCCGCTGCGCTCGTACGTACCGATGAACTTGTCGAGCTTGAAGCTGAACGGGGCGAGCGAGTCCGGGTCGAACAGCGAACCGGACTTGAAGTCGTCGTACTGCGTCTGTGTGTTGGAGAAGCCGTCGCCCTCGACGATCAGCTTGCCGCCCTCGGACTTGAAGAGCTGTCCGAAGGCGAACGCCACCAGCATCACGATCAGGGCGATGTGGAAGAGCAGGTTTCCGGCCTCGCGCAGGTAGCCCTTCTCGGCGGCGACCGCGTCCCCCGCGGTGTGCGCGCGGTAGCGGCGCCCGCGCAGCATCGCGAGCGCGGCCTCGCGGACCTGCTCGGGCTCGGCCTCGGTGCGCCAGGTGGTGTACGCGGGCAGCCGGGTCAGGCGCTTGGGGGCGCCCGGCGGGCGGCTGCGCAGCTGGCCGACGAACTGGCCGGTGCGCGGCACGATGCAGCCGATGAGCGAGATGAACAGCAGGATGTAGATCGCGGAGAACCACACCGAGCTGTAGACGTCGAAGAACTGGAGCTTCTCGTAGATCGGCGAGACGGTGGTGTGGGCTTCCTTGAAGGTCTGCACCTTCAGCTCGTCCACGCTGTTCTGCGGGATCAGCGAGCCGGGGATGGCGCCGAGCGACAGCAGGAAGAGCAGGATCAGCGCCACCCGCATCGAGGTGAGCTGCCGCCAGAACCAGCGGGCCCAGCCGATGACGCCCATGGCCGGCAGGTTGGCCACGGTCTCCTCGCGCGGGGCGGTGGAGAGCTGCGAGCCGGCCGCGCCCAGTTCGCGGGCGCTCTCCCGGTCCTGTTGCTCCCGGGCCTCCCGCGCGTCGCGGCTCCCGCGCTGCGGGGCCGGGGCCTGATTGGACTTGGTGTTGCTCATGGAACTCAGATCCCCACAGTGAAGCCGTCGGACCAGCCCTGCAATTCCTGCATCATGGTGTCCCACACACCGGTCAGCAGGAGCAGTCCGGTCGCGATCATCATGACGCCGCCGATCCGCATGACCCATGCGTAGTGGCGCTTGACCCACCCGAAGGCACCGAGCGCCTTGCGGAAGGCGACTGCGGCGAGCACGAAGGGCAGGCCGAGCCCGAGACAGTATGCGACGGTCAGTACCGCCCCGCGTCCGGCGGTGCCCTGCTCCATCGCGAGGATGCTCACCGAGCTGAGCGTCGGGCCGAGGCACGGGGTCCAGCCGATCCCGAAGAGGGCGCCCAGCAGCGGTGCGCCCACCAGCCCGGTCACCGGCCTCTTGTGGATACGGAATTCGCGCTGCGTCATCCACGGCATCAGGCCCATGAAGAAGATGCCCATCAGGATCATCAGCACGCCGAGGATCTTGGTGAGCGTCCCGCTGTGCTCCTGGAGGGTCTGGCCGAAGAAGCCGAAGAGCGCGCCGCCGGAGACGAACACGGCGGTGAAGCCGAGCACGAAGAGCGAGGCGCCCGCGACCATCCGCCCGCGCCTGGCCTGCGCCAGGTCCGTGCCGCTGACCCCGGTGACGTAACTGAGGTAACCGGGGACGAGCGGCAGGACGCACGGCGAGAAGAACGAGACGAGCCCGGCGAGTACGGCGACGGGCAGGGCGACGATCAGCGCCCCGTCCACGATGGTCTGGTTCTCGCCCTGGAGCGCGGCAAGGGTGAGCACGGAATCACTTCTCCGCGATCAGCGGGTCGATCATCTTGTGCAGCTTGTCGGAGTCCAGCGCGGTCAGGGAACGGGCGGCGATCTTCCCGTCCCGGTCCAGGACCACGGTCGACGGAATGGACTGCGGGCGGAGCGTGCCCTTGGGGAAGCGGAGCATGAGCTTGCCGGTCGGGTCGAAGAAGCTCGGGTAGGTGACCCCGTAGTCCTTCTCGAAGCTGATGGCGGGGCCCTTCTGGGCGTCCCGGGTGTTGATCCCGACGAACTGGACGCCCTTGTCCTTCGTCTCCTTCGCCACCCTCGTGAAGTACTGGGCCTCCAGCCGGCAGGGGCCGCACCACGAGCCCCACACGTTCAGCACGACGACCTTGCCCTTGTAGTCGGCGACGTCGAGCTGCTTGCCGTCGAGGGTCTCGCCATCGAGCTTCGGGGCGGGCTTGCGGTCGGCCTTGTCGATGGTAGAGATTCCGCCACTGCCCGTGACGAAGTTCGTGTTGCCACCACCGCCGGCCTTGTTGCCGCCCCCACCGCACGCCGTCAGCGTGAGTGCGAGCGCGACGGCCGCTGCGGGGGCGGCGAGCAGGGTGAAGCGGCGTCGAGGTGCGCGGCTAAAGCTCATGTGAAAAGTTTCGCATGGCGGTTCCGGCACTCTCGGGCACCCCCCTTGATGCCCGTAAAGCCCGATGTCAGGACTGTTTAAAGAAGGTGTTCCAGCCGCCCTCGGGGGACTGTCCGACACCCAGCGTACGGAGCTTGTCGAGCACGGCCGGGGTCTGGACGTCGAGCCAGTCGACGAACTGCTTGAAGGAGACGAGCCGCACATCCGGCTTCCCCGCGATTTTCTTGATCGTCTCCTCGACCGCATCCATGTAGATGCCGCCGTTCCACTCCTCGAAGTGGTTTCCGATATAGAAGGGAGCGCGATTCGTCGTGTACGCGCGGTTGAAACCGGCGAGATACGCCCCGGTGGCCTGCTTCCGCCAGCCCGGATAACGCGAGGGCATGCCCTTGGTCGAATTCTGCGACTGGTTGGCGAGGATGTTGTAGTCCATCGAAAGGACTTCGAAGGAGTGCCCGGGGAACGGCATGCCCTGCAACGGCAGATCCCAGACACCCTCGCGCTTCCGGGGCCACACCTGGGTGCCGCCGGGCGAACTGGCGTCGTAGCGCCAGCCCAGCTTGCTCGCCGTGGGCAGCAGATTGTCCTGGCCGAGCAGGCAGGGGGCACGGCCGCCGATCAGTTCCTTGTGGTAGTCGAAAGGCAGCGGGTCGAGGTCGGTCCAGCCGGTGTTCGTGCGCCATTCGGTGACGAAGGAGACCGCCTGATCGATTTCACTCCGCCACTGGGTGGGCGACCAGTTCGCGACCGACCCGGAACCGCTGCAGAAGTGTCCGTTGAAGTGCGTGCCGATCTCGTGGCCGTCGAGCCAGGCCTGACGGACGTTCTTCAGCGTCTCCTTGATGTGATCATCGGTGAGATATCCGATGTCGGAAGCGCCTATCGCGTTGTTGGGCGGCCGGTACTTGGACTTCTTCGACTCGGGCAGCAGATAGAGGCCGGAGAGGAAGAAGGTCATCGCCGCGTCGTGGTCCTTGGCGAGTTCCAGAAAGCGCGGGAAGAGCCCGTTGCCGACCTCGCCCGCCCCGTCCCAGGAGAAGATCACGAACTGCGGCGGCGTCTGCCCGGGTTCGAGCGGAACCGGCGCTTTCGGCTGGTGCGGCTGCTTCCCGGTGTCCGCGGTGGAACCGTCCCCGATCTCCCGGACGTCCTTCTTCGCAGGGCCGGTCCCCCGGTTGCGTCCATCGGCCCCCTTGTCGCCGGCGCTCCCCGTGTCCGACCCCGACCCGGAGAAGCCGCACCCGGCCAGACCGATCGTGGCCGCGGCCCCGACCCCGACTCCGAGCAGTCCCCTTCGGCTGATCTCGCGCATGCGTTCCCCATCTGCGGTCGTTTTACCTCAAGTCCATACAAACTGGCGAAGGCTTAGATGAGGGAAACAACACGACGGTTCCGCGAACTAGCACATTTTTCTTTACGTGGCCAGGCCCGGCATGTGAGCGAACGTATGACTGATGGCCGGGCCGGCTCCATCCCCCGGCCCCGGGACGCCGGTCCCGTCGCGGCAGCACCGTCGCCGGACGGGCGTTCGGACCGGGCCCGTCCGGCGGTGGAGGACCGAACGGCGACCGGAGAACCGGGAAGAGCGACGGGCCGGGCCCCGGGGCCCGGTGCACCGCACCCTCGCCGGACTGGGGACAGCCCTTAGTACTGCAACGACACAGTATTAGGCGCCGAACGCCTTCGACTTCCCCTTCACCGGCTTCGCCCCGGCCCGCAGATGCGCCGGGACCAGATCCCGCGCCGGCTCCGTGTACCCGACCGACACGATCTTGTCGCCCTGGTACGTGAAGCTGGTCAGCGACGCGAGCGTGCACTGCCGCTTGCGCGGGTCGTGCCACAGCCGCCGCCGCTCCACGAAGCTCCGCACGATCCAGATCGGCAGCTGGTGGCTGACGCACACCGCCTCGTGACCGCGCGCCGCGTCGCGCGCCGCGTCCAGGGCGCCCATCATCCGTACGACCTGCTCGATGTACGGCTCGCCCCACGACGGCCGGAACGGATTCGTCAGATGCTTCCAGTTGTCCGGCTTGCGCAGCGCCCCGTCGCCGACCCCGAAGGTCTTGCCCTCGAAGACGTTGGCGGCCTCGATGAGCCGCTCGTCGGTGGCCAGGTCGAGACCGTGCGTCCGGGCGATCGGTGTGGCGGTCTCCTGGGCGCGCTCCAGCGGGGAGGCGACGACATGGGTGATGTCGCGGTCCTTCAGGTGCTCGGCCACCCGGTCGGCCATCTGCCGGCCGAGCTCGGAGAGGTGGTAGTCGGGACGGCGCCCGTACAGCACGCCCTCCGGGTTGTGCACCTCTCCGTGCCGCATCAGATGGACGACGGTGATGTCCTTGCGGCTTTCGTTCCCGCTCATGCGGTGGCCTCCGATGCGGCACGGGCGGCGGCGGGCAGGGCGGCGGCGATGCGCTCGACGGCCCGCGTGTCATGGGCGGTGGAGACGAACCAGGACTCGAAGGCGGACGGCGGCAGGTAGACGCCCTGCGACAGCAGCGAGTGGAAGAAGGCGGTGAAGCGGAAAGCTTCCTGCTGCTTCGCGTCCTCGTAGTTCCGCACTGGCCGGTCGGTGAAGAAGACGGAGAACATGTTGCTCGCCGCCTGCACGGTGTGCGCCACGCCTTCCTTGGCGAGCGCCTCGCTGACCAGGCCGCGGATCTCCGCGGAGACCGCGTCCACCTTCGCGTACGCGGCGTCGTCGAGCAGCCGCAGCTGGGCGAGACCGGCGGCGGTGGCGACCGGGTTCCCGGAGAGGGTGCCCGCCTGGTAGACGGGGCCGGCCGGGGCGAGGTGCGCCATCACGTCCGCGCGCCCGCCGAAGGCCGCGGCCGGGAAGCCGCCGCCCATGACCTTGCCGAAGGTCATCAGGTCGGGCCGCACCCCGTCGACGCCGAACCAGCCGGCCTTCGAGGTACGGAAACCGGTCATGACCTCGTCGGAGATGTAGAGCGCCCCGTTGGCGGCGCAGATCTCCTTGAGCCCGGCGTTGAAACCGTCCAGCGGCGGTACGACACCCATGTTGCCCGGCGACGCCTCGGTGATCACACAGGCGATCTCGCCGGGCTGCGCGGCGAACGCCTCCCGCACGGCGTCCAGGTCGTTGTACGGCAGCACGATCGTGTCGCCGGCCTGGGCGCCGGTGACCCCCGGGGTGTCCGGCAGACCGAAGGTCGCGACCCCGGATCCGGCGGCGGCGAGCAGCGCGTCGACGTGGCCGTGGTAGCAGCCGGCGAACTTCACCACCTTGGCCCGGCCGGTGAACCCGCGGGCGAGACGGATGGCGGACATGGTCGCCTCGGTGCCGGACGACACCAGTCGTACCTGCTCCACGGGCTCGACCCGGGCCACGATCTCCTCGGCGAGCGCGACCTCGCCCTCACCGGGCGTACCGAACGAGGTGCCGCGGGCGACAGCCTCCTGGACTGCGGCGATGACCTCGGGGTGGGAGTGGCCGAGGATCATCGGCCCCCACGAGCACACAAGGTCTACATACTCACGGCCGTCGGCGTCGGTGAGGTAAGGACCGGCACCGGACACCATGAAGCGGGGCGTACCGCCCACGGCCCGGAAGGCACGGACGGGAGAGTTCACGCCGCCGGGCGTCACGAGGGACGCGCGGTCGAAAAGCGTCTGCGAAACTGGGGCGTCATAGGGAAAGCTCACACCAACCATGGTGTCAGAGCCACGGACGGTCTTGCGGACAGGTGTTTCACCGCACGTCCGCGGGGGAGGTCACTGACACGATGATCGGGTTGCACGGCGGGGGCTGTGTCTCCTTAAGTAGTAGTCGGGTGGATGAGATATGCATCGCGGTGGCGGAGTGGGCGAAGGGACCGACGACCTGGGGCCCGAGCCTGCCCGGCGGGGTCGGCACCGGCGTGAGGCAGAGCGCAGACAGGGCAGGCAGGGCAGGCAGGCCGGTGGTGCGCCGGGTGGCGGAGCCGGGAGCAGGAGTGGTGGCCGGGTGGGGGTGACCTACAAGTACTTCGGCGCCCCCGACGGGGCCACCGCGGCCCGGGTGCCCATTTCGATGCGCCCCGAGGAACTCGGCGGCGACGAACTGGGCATGGGCGGCATGTTCACCAAGATCAAGCCGGAGACGGTGGCGGCGATGGTCCTCACCGGCATCCAGGGCATACCCCTGCACAGGGTCCCCCCGCTGGAACTGGTCGTCCTGCACCCCGACTACGCGGTGGTCAAGCTCCCGATGACGGTCGTCGACCCGCTGCGCGGCGTCGGAGAGGAGTCGGTGGGTGCCGCGGCCTTCATCTGGTCCACGGTCCCGGACCGGGGCGGCCCGCGCGACGCGTTCAACGTCTACCAACTGCTGCACGAGTGGCAGGACTTCAGCCACCGGTTGCATGACGCGGGGCATCAGGCGTACTGCCTGGTGTGGCCCTGAGCGGGGCTTTCGTGGTGGCGCCGGCGGCCGTCCAGGCCGCCGGCAGCGGACCTGCCGGCGCCGACCGACGCCGTGATCGGCGGTGGGAACCATCCATCGCGCGAGAGCAGCACACCAGACCATCCGAGCTTGCGGTGGTCCGCTGCGCGTCGCCGACGTTCCAAGGGCCGAGATCTTGACAACGCCGCACACCCGCCCGATTCTACGTAAGGTATTACGCCTCACTCCTAAGGGCTGTCCCGCAATCCCTGGCGGGACAGCCCTGAGCGCAAAGTCGCCCCTCGTTCGCAGGAGATCGTCCGCCATGGCCCTTGACGACTTCGCCGACTCCTCGACGTTCGGCTCCGAGGCGGCCAGCCGGCCGGGGCTCTTCTGCGACGGCCGCACCCGCGTGGATACCGCCCCCGACTTGGTCTTCCGCTCCAGCGACGATCCCGAACTGGCCGATTTCGTCGACGCCGTACGGTTCTGAACCCGCCCGGCGGATGGGCCGCACGACATTCGACACGAGCCGCGAAAAGGACCTCATGACCATCCATCAGGTATCCACCACCGACTACCACACCGGCGGTGAGCCGTTCCGCATCGTCCCCGAACCGCCGGTCGCCATCGAAGGGGCCACCGTCGCCGAACGCCGCATGTTCGCCATCGGCGACCCCACGGTGGACAACCTGCGCAAGCTGCTGTGCTTCGAACCCCGCGGACACGCCGACATGTACGGCGGATTCATCACCCCGCCCGACGACGAGGGTGCCCACTTCGGGGTGCTGTTCTGGCACAAGGACGGCTTCTCGACCGCCTGTGGCCACGGCTCCATCGCGCTCGCCGTCTGGGCCGTGCAGACCGGCCGCGTCGCCCGCGACCCCTCCGGCGTCACCACCGTCGTCATCGATGTCCCCTCGGGCCGGGTCACCCTGCGCGTGCACACTGCGGGCGAACAGATCACCGGCGTCGACTTCGTCAACGTCCCCAGCTACCGCCTCGCCGAACACATCACCGTGGCCACCTCCCGCGGGGACGTCGTCGTCGACATCGCCTACGGCGGCGCCATCTACGCACACCTGAACGCCGCGAGCGTCCAACTGGCCGTCACCCCCGAGCACTACTCCGACCTCATCGCGATCGGGCGCGAGGTGAAATGGGCGCTGAACGACACCGAGCACGCCCGCCATCCCACCGACGAGCGCCTCAGCGGCATCTACGGCACCATCCTCTACGACGACCTCGGCACCGACGAGGACGGCAACCCGCACCAGCGCAACGTCACCGTCTTCGCCGACGGCCAAGTCGACCGCTCCCCGTGCGGCTCCGGCACCTGCTCACGCGTCGCCGTCCTCGCAGCGACCGCTCACCTCAAACAAGGCCAGACCCTCGTCCACGACTCGATCGTCGGCACCCGCTTCCACGCCCGGATCGCCGAGGAGCTGACCGCCGACGGCTACCCCGCCGTCGTTCCGGAAGTCACGGGGACGGCGTACCGGACCGGAGAGCACCATTTCGAGCTCGATCCCACGGACGGCCTCGACACCGGCTTCGTACTGCGTTAGCCGCCCCGCCGACCGGCCGAGTGAGAGGCGTGCGCGGCACTGGCGCCCGCGTACGCCTCTCACTCAGGAGTCGTTCTCGGCCCGGCCCGCCCAGATGCCGCGGCTGTGGGCGAGGTGCTTGCGCATGAGTTCGGCGGCCGACTCGGCGTTGCCCGACTCGATGGCATCCACGATCTCGATGTGCTCCTCGCCGGAACGGGTCAACTCGCCCTGGTCCGCAAGCTTCTGAAGGCCCTGCATACGGGCCTGATCGCGCAGCCGGCCGACCATCGCCACCAGACGGCGGTTGCCCAGCAGCTCCAGGAGCCCCAGGTGGAACTGCCGGTCGAGATCGAGGTAGGAGGTCAAGTCCCCTTCCCGGGCCGCATCGGTGATCTGCTCGGCCAGCTGCCGGAACTGCGGGATGGGCCGACCGCCGAGGAGTTCGGCGACCTCGGACATGGCCGGCGCTTCGAGCATGGTGCGCAACCGGAAGATCTCGTCCAGGTCGTGATCGGTCAGGACCGGCACCCGAAAGCCCCGGTTGCGGATGACCTCGACGATGCCGAGGTTGGCGAGGTCCATGACCGCTTCCCGGACCGGCGTGACGGAGACGCCGAGCGCGGCTGCCACATTGATGACGCTCTCCACCTGCCCCGGCTCGATCTCCCCGAGCACGATCCGGGTCCGCAACGCCTCCCGCGCCTGTTCCCGGAGGCTGACCGACTTGAGCTGGGGAACGGCGGCTGCTGGGCGGGAGGGAGTCACGCCTTATGCATAACACGGCAGCGCACAAACCGTCGAAAGCCCCCAGCCGGCCACGGCGGCGGCGCGGCATCCTCGGCGGGCCGCCGCCGCACGTGACGGGTCAGGCAGCGATGGCCGCGGCCTGGGCGGTGACCCGGCGGATGACCTCGGTGATCGCGGTGACGACCTCGGCGTCATCGGCGGGGTGGGTCTCGGCGAAGCGCGTCACGGAGCCGGGGATGGACAGCTTGACGTCCTCCAGGACCACACCGCCCGCGATCCCGGCGGACTTGCGGGCATCGTCCTGCGCCCAGACGCCGCCGTACTGACCGAAGGCGGTGCCGACCACGGCGACCGGCTTGCCGGAGATGGCGCCGACGCCGAACGGGCGGGACAGCCAGTCGATGGCGTTCTTCAGGACGGCCGGCATGGTGCCGTTGTACTCGGGCGAGAACAGCAGGAACGCGTCGGCCCGGCCGGCCGCCTCGCGCAGCTGGGCGGCAGTGGCCGGGACGCCTCCCTCGACGTCGATGTCCTCGTTGTAGAAGGGCACGTCGGCCAGGCCCTCGTACAGCTCGATGTCGACGCCCTCGGGGGCGTGCTTGGCGGCGGCTTCGGCGAGCTGGCGGTTGTGCGAGCCGGCGCGGAGGCTGCCGACGAGCGCAAGGATGCGTACAGACATGGGGGAACTCCCGGAGGGCTGGTGCTTCGGATACTTCGAACACTTCGGAACAGAGCCAAGCGGACCACGGTCCGTTGAAATTCGTACCATCTAACCGGACCACGGTCCACTTTCCCTGCTCGGACGCTACGCTGAGCCCATGACCGGTCCCGTTGTTCCGCCGCTCAGGCCCTCCGACCCCGGCGAGGCGCGGACGAATCTCCCGCTCGCCCCGACCGGTGAACCGCCGCGGCTACGGGCGGACGCCGCGCGCAACCGCACCCGGCTGCTGGACGCGGCTTCCCGGCTCATGGCCGAGTGCGGAGCGGCGAACCTGACCATGGAATCGGTGGCCGCCGCCGCGAGGGTGGGCAAGGGCACCGTGTTCCGGCGCTTCGGCGACCGGGCCGGACTCCTGATCGCGCTCCTGGACCATCGGGAGGAGCAGTTCCAGGCCGCCTTCCTCTCGGGCCCGCCGCCCCTGGGCCCCGGCGCCCCCGCGACGGAGCGGCTGCACGCCTTCGGGCCCGCCGTCCTGCGCCACGAACGCGATCACCACCCCCTGATCCTGGCCGGCCGGACCGACCCGCTGCGCAGCTACGCCGTGCCCGCGAGCCGTCTGCGGCTCAGCCACATCACGATGCTGCTGCGCGGGGCGCAGGTGTCCGGCGACCCGGAACTCCTCGCGCACACCCTGCTCGCCTCCGTCGACACCGCTCTTGTCCACCACCTCACCGAGGAACGCGGCATACCGCTGGGGCGCCTGGAGGAAGGCTGGCACCACCTGGTCACACGGCTCGTGGCGGCTCCGTAGCCGGCCCCTGCGGGCTTGTGTGACCGGACGGGGCGTGACCGGACCGGGCCGGGTCGGGCGGGTCAGGGGCGGACGGGACAGGGCTGGACGGGACAGGGCTGGACGGGGCAGGGGCGGGCGAGGCACGACCGGGCGGAGGAGGGCCGTGCCGGGCCGGGGGCAGGTCGAGCCATCGGGCCGTACCGGGTGCGACCAGATGGGTGTGGCCTCCCAGGACGACCCGGACGGCCGGGTGGCGCGAGTCGGGTACGGCGATCCGGAGCCGCCCGGCACGGAACCGCACGTCCACATCCCAGTGCCGGCGGAACCGGATCCGCACCCCGAACTTCGAGAGCTGCGGCAGCGTGGCCGGCGCGAGCCACAGTGCGTCGTCGCGGGTCTCCAGTCCCGTCATCCCGCGCTGCACGAAGTCCAGGGTGCCCGCCATCGCCCCCAGGTGAATGCCTTCCCCGGTGGTGCCGCCCTGGATGTCGGTCACGTCCCCGGTCAGGGACTCCTCGCAGAACTTCCACGCCTCCTCGCGGCGGACCCGGGCCAGAACCCAGGTGTGGACCAGGGAACTGAGCGTGGAGCCGTGGCTCGTACGCGCGAGGTAGTAATCGACGGTGGCGCGCCAGAGGTCCTGGTCCAGCGGTTGCCCGAGCCGCCGGAAGAGGCCCGCGAGTTCTTCCGGCGAGAAGAGATAGCCGAGCATCAGGACATCGGCCTGCTTGGACGCCTGGTAGCGGTTGACGGTGTCACCCTCCGCCTCCAGGATCCGGTCCAGCCGCCGGATGTCCCCGTACCGCCTCCGGTAACCCTCCCAGTCGAGCTCGTCCAGTTCCCCGTAACCGGCGAACTGGCTGACGACGCCCCGGTGGTACGGCACATGCAGCCGACGGGAGACGTCCTCCCAGCGTTCCGGTTCGGCGGGATCGAGGCGCAGCCGGTCGAGCAGCAGGTGCCGCCGCGCCTCGGGCAGGGCCCGGTACAGCTCCGTCGCACGTGACAGGACCCAGGAGGCTGTCACGTTCGTGTACGTGTTGTCGTCGAGGCCCGGCGCCCCGGTTCCCGGATAGGCGTCGTGGTACTCGTCCGGTCCGACGACACCGCGGATGCGGTACCGGGCCAGGGACTCGTCCCATTCGGCGCTGTCCGCCCAGAACCTGGCGATCTGCAGCAGCATTTCCGCGCCCCTGGAGTGCAGGTATTCCGTGTCCCCGGTGGCCTGGCAGTACTGCCACACGTTGTACGCGACGGCCGAGCCGACATGGTGCTGCAACCGGGAACGGTCGGGCAGCCAGCGCCCCGAGTACGGGTTGAGATGGAGTTCCTGGGTCTCCTCGCGTCCGTCGGCGGCGCTCTGCCAGGGGTACATGGCCCCCGCCCGGCCGGTCGCGCGCGCCGCCCGGCAGGCCGCGGGCAGCCGCCGGTAGCGGTAGTCGAGAAGCCCTCGGGAGACCTCCGGGAGGTGCAGGTTCAGGAACGGCAGCACGAACAGCTCGTCCCAGAAGACATGGCCCCGGTACGCCTCGCCGTGCAGCCCCCTCGCCGGTACACCGACATCGAGTTCGGCGGTGTGCGGGGAGAGCGTCTGCAGGACATGGAAGAGGTGCAGCCGGAGAACACGGCCCGCTTCGCCCGGGACGTCCATCCGTACCTGCTGCCACAGGTCGGCCCAGGCCCGCCGGTGCGAGGCCAGCAGCTCCGAGAAGTCCGGGGCCCTTCGCACCGCGTCCACGGCCGCCCGGAGAGGGTTGCCGATCGCGGGGTCACGCGTCGTGTGGAGGGCCACCGTCTTGTCGACGGCGACGGCGGCGGTGGCATCGGAGTCCGGGCTCAGCGGCAGCACCAGCCGTTGGAAGACCGCCTTCTCCGTCTGCCGTTCTCCCTCCTGCTGTCCTCCCTCCTGCTGTCCTCCTTCCTGCTGTCCTCCCTCTTCGCCGCCGTACACCGCCAGCGTGCGGGCCGCCAGCACGACACCGATATCCGACTCCGATGTACGGCACCTCAGCGACACCACACCGTCGTCCGCCGCGCCGGTCGCCCAGCCGGTGAGGTGCTGGTTCGACAGCTCCCGGTACCGCGCGACGCCGGAGTTGCGGACATCGCCGTCGATCCCCGCCTCCACCTCGATCACTCCGGTCCACCCCTCCGCCCGGAACACCGTGTGCAGGGCGGCGAGATGCGGATCGCCCATGTGCACCAGACGGCACTGCTCCACCTGCAGCCGCCGCCCTGCCTCGTCCTCGTAGACGGACCGGCGGGTCAGCGTGCCGCCGCGCAGGTCGAGTGACTGGCCGTGCTCCACCATGTGTGCGTGGTCGAGGGTGAGCCACGGTCCCGGGGCGGTGCCGGCCGGGTGGATGCGGTAGCGCAGCGGCAGCCAGTTCGGCAGGTTGACCAGGTCCTCGTTCTCCACCCGACGGCCCCGGACCGTGGAGGTCAGGCGGTTGTAGCAGCCCGCCACATAGGTGCCGGGGTAGTGCGGCCCTCCCTCGAACACCTCGGGCGTCACGGGCGTGTCGGACGCCGCAGGTGTCTCGGAGGCGGCTCCACGGGTGGCGAAGTACCCGTTGCCGAGCGTGCACAGCGCCTCCCGCAGCCGTTCCTCCCGCGGGTCGTACCCCTCGTACGACCAGGTCCAGGCCCGCACCATCAGTCGTCACCGGCCGTCAGCAGATCCCCCGGATCGGACACCACGATGTCGGCGCCGTGGCGGCGCAGCTCGGCGGCGCTGGTGGGGCCGCCCGTACGGTCCACACCGACCACGAGTCCGAAACCGCCTCGCCGCCCGGCTTCGACCCCGGCCAGCGCGTCCTCCACCACGGCGGCGTCCGGGACCGGGATCCGTAGGCGTCTCGCCGCTTCGACGAAGAGCGCGGGGTCCGGTTTCCCCGGCAGTCGCAGCCGACGCACCTCGTTCCCGTCGATCACGGCGTCGAACCGGTCGAGGAGGCCGGCCCGCGACAGCAGTTCCGTCGCGTGCCGGGACGCGGACACCGCGGCGCAGGGCATCCGCTCGCCGCGCAGCACGTCCAGGAGGCGGACGGTGCCGGGCCAGACATCGACCGGCTCGGTCCGCAGACTCCGGGTGAACAACTCGTCCTTGCGGGCCGCGACCGCCCACACGGTCCCGGTTCCGGGTGAATCGTCGGGGCTGCCTTCGGGAAGGTCCAGCCCCCTCGATGCCAGGAACGCCACCGCGCCGTCCCGCCGGGAACGGCCGTCGACATGGAGCAGGTAGTCGTCGACGGAGTCGAAGGGCCGCTGCCCCTCGATGCCCGACAGACAGGCGTCGAACGCCTTCTTCCAGGCAGCGGCATGACTCCGGGCGGAGTCGGTGATCACTCCGTCCGTATCGAAGACCACGGCCCGCACGGAACGCAGGCACGGTGCCGGGGACGGTGCGGCTGCCATGACCGAGGGTCCCTTCGTCAGGGGCTCTTCTTCATGGCACCACGGTTCCTTCGCACGGGCGCGACGTGGGCTCCCGACCGGCGTCCGCCCTTCCGGGCCGGGGAGGGCCGAACGGCCCATCCCACCGGAACGAGATCTGTTCCATGCTGGAGAGACATCGACCGTTCCCGACCTTCCGGGAGTTCCGATGCTCAGCCAGCCACCGGACGACACGACGCTGACCGGCCTCGTCGCCGACGCCACCGCCGCCCCGTCCATGCACAACGCCCAGCCCTGGCAGTTCCGCTACACCCGGGCCGGCCGGACCCTCACCCTTCTGGCGGATCTCGACCGCGTGATGCCGGAGGCCGACCCCGCCGCCCGTGCGCTGTACATCGGCTGCGGCGCCGCCCTGCTGAATCTGCGGGTGTCCGCCGCCCACCTGGGCCTGGAAACGGTCACCACGCTGCTGCCCGACCCGTCGGACCCGGCCGTGCTGGCCACCGTACGGCTCGGTGTCCGCCCCGACACGCCACGAGAGCCCGCGGACGAGGCACTCGCCGCTCTCCATCCCGCGATACCGGAACGGCACACGAGCCGCTACCCGTTCGACGAGCAGGCGGTTCCCGAGGACGTCCGCGCGCACCTCACCGACGCGGCCCGAACCGAGGGCGCGGATTTCATGTTCCTGGCCTCGCCGCATCTGGAGACCGTGCTCGAACTGATCCGGGACGCCGAGGGATACGACCGCGGGGACCCGGCGCGGGCGGCGGAGGAGCACCGCTGGACCCGGGACACGAAGACCGAGGCGCCCGTCGACGGAATCCCGGACTACGCCTTCGGCCCCCGCGACGCCTCCGAACGGGCGACCGTCCGCGACTTCGCGGGAACCGGCGTCTTCCCGGGCCGGCCACGCGTCCCGTTCGAGAAGCGGCCGCAGCTGGCCCTGCTGACCACCCCGGGCGACCAGGCCGTGGACTGGCTGCGCGCCGGTCAGGCGCTGGAGCGCGTCCTGCTCACCGCCACGCTCCACGAGGTGTCCACCTCGTTCGCGACCCAGCCCGTCGAATGGCCGGACCTGCGATGGCTGCTGCGCGACCCGGTCTCCGGCACGGGACACACGCAGATGATCGTCCGCCTGGGATACGGACCCACCGGACCACGTACACCACGCCGTCCCCTGAGCCAGGTCCTGACCATCGAACCGTAGGAACATCCGCACGGAAGGCGGTGGGAGCCATGCGACTCCCCGTAGTCGTCGGAGTGGACGGATCGGAGGGCAGTCTCCGTGCCCTGGACTGGGCTGCGGCGGAAGCGGCACGTTCGGGGCACCCCCTGCGCGTCGTCCACGCGTCACTGTGGGAGCGCTACGAAGGCATACGCCCCGCCTCCGACACCGAACATCCCAGCGAACAGGTCCTCGCCGAGCATCTCGTCGCCGCCGCCCAGGAACGCGCACACCGGCTCGGCCCCGGGGTGGCCGTGGCGGCCTCGGTGGAACCCGAGGACCCCGTTGCCGCACTCGTCAGGGAGAGCCACGAGGCAGCCATGGTCGTCCTCGGCTCCCGCGGCCGGGGCCGGATCGCCGGGATGCTCCTGGGGTCCGTCAGCCTCACGCTCGCCGGCCGGTCCCGCTGCCCGGTCGTGGTGATCCCGGCGAGGACGTCGGGCACCCCGCCACGGTCCGGCCGTGTCGTCGTCGGTATCAGCGACGCCGCGGAGCCGACGGCGGCCACCGTCTTCGCACTCGCCCAGGCCGCATCGCGCCACGGCGAGCTGGTCGCCGTGCGGGCCTGGCGCAGCCCCGCCCACCAGGCCCGGGCCCATCCGCTCATCTCGGGATCCCCGGCTTCCGCACACCACCAGAACGCCGAGGAACACCTCGAAGAGGTGCTGACGAAGCTGGACCGGACCGGTGCCACCGACGTCACCATCCACCGGTTGGTGGTGCAGGGGCCGGTGCACCATGAACTGCTCGAAGCCGCGGAGGGCGCGGAACTGCTGGTCGTCGGCGCACGGCGGCCCGGCGGATGGCACGGCACCCATCTCGGCCCGGTGAACCACGCGATGCTGCACTACGCGCCCTGCCCGGTCGCGGTCGTCCCCGATGCCTACCACCGTCCGGAGCCCGAACCGAACACGCCGGAGTGACGCCCGCCGCCCCGGCCACCGGTTCACCGCCTCATTGCTTCGCGGCCCCTACGGGCCTTCCGGACCCGGCTCTCCCGCGCTCGGGCCTTCCGCGCCCGGCGTGGGGGCGGGGCCGGGGTCGGTACACCGCACCGCTGGACCGCGAGCAGGACGCGGCGGACGCTCCGCGCCTCCCCCACGCCACCCGCCACTGTCCCCCTCCGCCGTCCATCACCCTCCGCCCGCCACTGTCCCCCTCCCCAGTCCATCACCCTCCGCCCGCCACCCTCCGGTCCCGGTGCCACGCGCCCCTCCGGATCCCGGTTCCACACGCCGCCCGGGCGCCGACCCGGTTCCCGGCGTCACGCCCCGGGTGGACGCCAGCCCGGATCCCGGCCGGTCAGCGCCAGCACCTGCTCGAAGGGGCCGGCCCCTTCCGGTACGGGGTGGGGCTCACCGAACACCTTCGCCTCCCGCGCCATCGGCGCCATCGCGGCCAGCCCGGGGCCGATCTCGTTCAGCACGGACTCGTCCGGCACGAACTCCTGGCCGGTGGCCCGCGCGAGGTCCCAGGCATGAACGGTCAGATCGCCCAGCACCATGTTCCCGACGGTCCTGGCCGGGAGCCCCATGGCCCCCGCGGTCCCCTCGTCGGCCCCGGGCACGGCCCAGGCCGCCACCAGCTCGGCCGTCTCCTCACCGAATCGGGCCCGCCAGTCCCCCGTGACGGCGTCCGGCACCTCACCGAAGTCGGCCTCCTTCCGGGCCGCCAGGGCCTGGAAGTTGACGACCACCTGGAAGAGGTGGTTGATCAGGGCGCGTACGTCGTACTCCGCGCACGGCGTGGGATCTCCCAGACGGCTGTCGTCGATTCCGGCCAGCACGGGAACAGCCCGTCCGGCGGCCGCTTCCAGCAACTCGCTGATTTTCTCCATCCTGCGACCTTGCATGCCGGGGCGGCCCGGCGCTTGAAGAAACGCGACACCGCCCCTATCGCGTGCCGCGCTCACCGTAGGATCACCGCCATGCCAGGTCCGCGACGCGATACCCGGGGCATCGTCGACGCCCCCGAACTCTTCGCGCAGGTACGTTTCCGCCGCCGCCAACCCGCCCCCGGACTTCGGCCGTACCTGGAGCACTACTGGCTCATCGACTGGGATCTGCCGGAGCCGTACGTCTCCCATCTGGTGCCGCACCCGTCCGTGAACCTGGTCCTCCAGCGGTACGGGACGGGAACCGGCGAGGATCACGACGCCGGGTTCGCCGAGGTGTCGGGCATCGGTCTGGAGCTCTTCACACAGAAGCTGGAGGGGCGGGGCCGGGTCTGCGGAGTGCAGTTCCGGCCCGGTGGATTCCGTCCGTTCGCACCGGCCCGGCCGGTCTCCGAGTGGACGGGGCGACGGCTTCCCGCAGACGAGGTGTTCACCCCGCCCGCCCCGCCGTCGGCCGTGCTGGACCCGGCGGACGAGGACGCGCGGGTGGCGGCGCTCGACGCGTACCTGATGGCGCTCGGCCCGGAACCGGACCCGCAGGCCGACCGTGCGATGGCCCTGGTCGACCTGGTCCGCACGGACCGCACGGTGCGCCGAGTCGACGAGCTCGCCCGGATCGAGGGGGTGACGTCACGCTCGCTCCAGCGACTCTTCGCCACGTACGTCGGAGTCGGCCCCAAGTGGGTCATCCTGCGCTACCGCATCCACGAGGCCCTGGAGCGGGCCGCGTCGGATCCGGAGGTGGACTGGGCCACCCTCGCGGCGGAGCTCGGCTACAGCGACCAGGCCCACCTGATCAGGGACTTCACGGCAACGGTCGGCGTCCCCCCGACAGCGTTCGCCGCACACTGACCATAGAAGTCCGGCACCGACCGCACCTGGGCCGCGGAAGACGCGGCTGCCTTCCGCCCCTGAGCCGTGCACCCCGGCGCGGAGCGCCGTGCCGGTCGCGCCCTCGCCAGGAAGACCCTCGCCGAAGCACCCCACTCGATGACATCCTGACGAGGTGAACGGACCGGAGATCCACCTCGAAGTCGCCCCTGAGCTGCGGCTCTTCGTCGCGCATGAACACCGTCGGGGGCGCTCGACCGTGACCACCGACGGCTCGTCCACCCTCGGCCACGTCGTGGAGTCGCTCGGCATCCCGCTCACCGAGGCCGGGCAGCTCCTGGTCGACGGCCGACCCGTATCCGTCTCACACATCCCGGGGGCGGGCGAGCTGGTCGAGGTGCGCGCCGTGGAACGCCCGCAGCATGTCCCGGGCGCACCCCTGCGGTTCCTGCTCGATGTCCACCTCGGCACGCTCGCGCGGCGGCTTCGGCTGCTGGGTGTCGACGCGGCATACGAGAGCGAGGACATCGGCGACGCCGCGCTGGCCGCCCGGTCGGCGGACGAACGCCGTGTGCTGCTCTCCCGGGACCGCGGGCTGCTGCACCGACGGGAGATCTGGGCCGGCGCGTACATCTACAGCGATCGGCCAGAGGACCAACTGCGGGACGTGCTGGAACGGTTCACCCCGCACCTGGCCCCCTGGACCAGATGCACCGCCTGCAACGGCCCGCTGAAAGCGGCCGACAAGGACTCCGTCAGCGACCAGTTGGAACACGGCACCCGGCGCTCGTACGACGTCTTCGCGCAGTGCGCGGAGTGCGACCGGGTCTACTGGCGGGGCGCCCACCACACCCACCTGGACGCGATTGTCACGAAGGCGCTCCACGAATTCGCGCCCACTCCCCCGGACAGCGGCCGGTAGTACGGTCGGGAGACCCCCGGGAGAACGCCCAGGAGAACACCCAGACAGGGCACTATCGAGCCCACCGGCCTTCGGTACGGGAGTCACACGGGAGTCAAACCCCTGGAAGCTCGGGAACCTCAGGAGCCGATGACTGACGGGCCGCCCTTTCCGTGGCACTGCCGCCACCGACCGCGCCACGCCGCCGCCCCAGGCCACCGCCACCGCCACCGCCACCCATCGACCGTGGCCGTGACCACGGCCGTGACCAGTGCCGTGACCTGCACTCTCGGCGGACGCTCCCTAAGGCCGCTCGGCGGTCAGGTAGCGCTGAACGGTGGGTGCGAGCCAGGCGATCACCTCTTCGCGCGGCATCGAGACAGCAGGCTCGATACGCAGGACGTAGCGCGCAAGCGCCATCCCCAGAATCTGCGAGGCGACGAGGGCCGCCCGGCGCGGCGCGGCGGCCGGGTCGGGGCAGACGCCGGCCGCTATCGGACCGACCTGCTCGGCGAAGATCTGCCTCATCCGCTCGGCGCCGGCGTCATTGGTGACACCGACCCTGAGCAGGCCCGTGAGCACGTCGTCGCCCTCCCACCGATCCAGGAAGTGCGCGACAAGGGCGGCGCCGACATGCTTGCCCGGCAACGCGCCCAACTCGGACACCTGCAGGTCGATCACGGACGCCGCGGCGAAAAGCCCCTCCTTGTTGCCGTAGTAGCGCATGACCATCGACGGGTCGATGTTCGCGTCACGGGCGATGGCCCGGATGGTGGCGCGCTCATACCCGTCGGCGGCGAACCGCTCACGCGCGGCTTCGAGGATCGCGGCCTTGGTGGCATCCGAACGACGGGGGACTGCGGTCTTGCTCTTCACACCAACGACTGTAGGCCAACAGTCGTTGACACTCCAGCCCCGACCGAGCTATCGTTGCCAACAAGCGTTGACCAACGAGCGTTGGCATCACTTCTGCATCACGTCTGCGTCGCGCCGACATCACGCCGGCCGTGCTGACATCAAGGTGACGGCTGACGACCGGCCCAGGAGGCAGTCATGACCACCACCCCGAGCACCCCACCCGCCCCCGTCGACGTACTGGTCGTGGGCGCCGGCCCCACCGGCCTGCTGCTCGCGGGCGATCTGGCCGCCCAGGGCCTCTCGGTCACGCTCGTGGAGCGCCGCCCGCACGGGATCAGCAACATGACGCGTGCGTTCGCCGTGCACGCCCGCACGCTCGAACTGCTCGACTCCCGCGGTCTGGCCGATGAGCTCGTCGGGTCCGGCATCCCCCTCTCCTCCATACGCTTCTTCGGCAGGCTCTCGCTCGATCTCTCCGGGCTGCGCACGCGTTTCCCCTTCCTGCTGGTCACCCCTCAGTACGAGGTGGAACGCCTACTGGAGCGCCGCGCCCGTGCGGCGGGCGTCCGCTTCCGCCACGAGACGCGGCTGACCTCGCTCCGCCAGAGCCCCGCGTCGGACACGGTCACCGCCGAACTGCGCGCGGCCGACGGCGGCACGAGCACGCTCGAAGCCCGCTATCTCGTCGGCACCGACGGGGTGCGCAGCCAGGTCCGTGAGGCGCTGGGCCTCCCCTTCCCCGGCACCTCCGTGATCCGGTCGCTCGTCCTCGCGGACGTCCGGCTCGCCGAGGAGCCGCCCGGTGTCCTGACGGTCGACGGGGACGGGGAGGCGTTCGCCTTCATCGCCCCCTTCGGCGACGGCTGGTACCGCGTGATGGGCTGGGACCGCATGCACCAGCCCGACGACAGCGCCCCTGTCGATCTCGACGAGCTCCGCGGAGTCGCCCGCCGCGCCCTGGGCACCGACTACGGCATGCACGACGCACGCTGGATCTCCCGATTCCACAGCGACGAACGGCAGGTGCCCGCCTACCGCACGGGACGGGTCTTCCTCGCCGGGGACGCCGCCCACGTCCACTCACCCGCGGGCGGGCAGGGCATGAACACGGGCCTCCAGGACGCCGCCAACCTCTCCTGGAAGCTCGCCGCGGTCCTGCGAGGGCACACGGCCTCCCCGGAGGCACTCCTCGACAGCTACCACGAGGAACGCCACCCGGTCGGCGCACAGGTACTTCGCTCCAGCGGAGCACTCATCCGCCTCGCCATGGCGAGAACGCCGCTCCAGCGGACGGCCCGGATGGTCGCCACGACGGTGCTGTCCCACGTCCAACCAGCTTCCGACAAGGTCATCGGCATGGTGTCCGGGCTCGCGATCTCCTACGCCGCCCCGCGCGGAGCCCACCCCCTGACCTCGCGACGGGCCCCCGACCTGAGCCTGCGGGAGGGCCGACTCCACCAGTTGCTCCGCGACGGCGCCTTCGTCCTCGTCACGCCCGCCGGCACCCCGACTCCGGAAATGCCCACCCCGCCGACGCACGCCCACTGGAAGGACGACCGCACCACAGCCCTGCTCGTCCGCCCCGACGGCTATATCGCCTGGGCGAGCGACCACCCCGACCCGGCGGCGCTACGGGCCGCACTCACCCGATGAACCGCCCCGCCCCGCGCCGCCCCTCCGCACCCCAGCCCCTCGGCCCTGCCCCTGTCCCCCTGCCCCCTGCTCCCCGCCGCCGCCTCCCATGACAGGCTGCGCCCATGGTCGTCGCTCGCTCTGTCGCTCTGTTCGTCGTCGCCGCGCTCTTCGAGATCGGCGGTGCCTGGCTCGTCTGGCAGGGCGTACGTGAACACCGCGGCTGGATCTGGATCGGTGCGGGCGTCATCGCGCTCGGCGCCTACGGTTTTGTCGCCACGCTCCAGCCGGACGGCGAGTTCGGCCGCATCCTCGCCGCTTACGGCGGTGTCTTCGTCGCGGGCTCGATCGCCTGGGGCGTTGTCGCCGACGGCTACCGCCCCGACCGCTGGGACGTGATCGGCGCGCTGATCTGCCTGGCCGGCATGGCCGTCCTCATGTACGCCCCCCGCAACCACTGACCGCACGGCTGCCTATTCTGGGCCCCGTACCGATCAGCTGCCCGAGGAGTCCGCCATGGCCGCCACCCCGATCGCCGTCATCACCGGAGCGAGCAGCGGCATCGGTGCCGCGACCGCCCGACAGCTGGCCGCAGCCGGCTACCGCGTCGTGCTGACCGCCCGCCGCAAGGACCGCATCGAAGCGCTCGCCGCCGAGATCAACGAGGCCGGCCACCAGGCAACGGCCTACGCCCTGGATGTCACCGACCGCAACGCGGTGGACGAGTTCGCCACGGCGTTCCGTACCCTCGCCGTCCTCGTCAACAACGCGGGCGGCGCACTCGGCGCCGACCCCGTTGCCACCGGCGACCCCGCCGACTGGCGCCAGATGTACGAGACGAACGTCATCGGCACACTCAACGTCACCCAGGCCCTGCTCCCCGCGCTCACCGCGGGTGGCGACGGAACGGTCGTGATCCTCTCCTCCACCGCGGGCCTCTCCACATACGAGGGCGGCGGCGGCTACGTGGCCGCCAAGCACGGCGAACACGTCCTGGCCGAGACCCTCCGACTGGAGATCGTCGGCACCCCGGTCCGCGTCATCGAGGTGGCCCCCGGCATGGTCAAGACGGAGGAGTTCGCCACCACCCGCTTCCGCGGCGACACCGAGAAGGCGGCCAAGGTGTACGCGGGCGTCGAAGCCCCCCTCACCGCAGACGACGTGGCCGACACCATCACCTGGGCCGTCACCCGCCCCAGCCACGTCAACATCGACCTGCTGGTGGTCCGCCCCCGCGCCCAGGCCTCCAACTCCAAGGTCCACCGCACCGCCTGACCCCACCCCGTGCCGGCCTTCTGGACCGTTCCGGCCTCACTCATGCGACAAGGGCACGCGCCGTACCGCACGCGTGCCCTGACCGCCACCGTCCGAGAAGCTGCAAACCTCAGCCTTCTCAGCCCTTCACGCACACCACCTGCCTGAGCTTGGCGACGACCTCCACCAGGTCCCGCTGCTGCTCGATGACCTGCTCGATCGGCTTGTACGCGGCGGGAATCTCATCCACCACACCGGAGTCCTTGCGGCACTCCACACCCCGCGTCTGATCCTCCAGGTCCCGCGTCGAGAAGCGCCGCTTCGCGGCGTTCCGGCTCATCTTCCGGCCGGCTCCGTGCGAGGCCGAATTGAAGGACTTCTCGTTCCCGAGGCCCTTCACGATGTACGAACCCGTACCCATCGAGCCCGGGATGATCCCGAAGTCCCCGGAGCCCGCGCGGATCGCTCCCTTCCGCGTGACCAGCAGGTCCATACCCTCGTACCGCTCCTCCGCCACGTAGTTGTGGTGGCAGGAGATGACCGGCTCGAAGGTGACCTTGGCCTTCTTGAACTCCTTGCGGACCACGTTCTGGAAGAGCGCCATCATGATGGCCCGGTTGTGCTTCGCGTACTCCTGCGCCCAGAACAGGTCGTTCCGGTACGCCGCCATCTGCGGGGTATCGGCGATGAACACGGCCAGGTCCCGGTCGATCAGATCCTGGTTGTGCGGCAGTTTCTGCGCCTGGCCGATGTGGAAGTCGGCCAGTTCCTTGCCGATGTTCCGCGATCCGGAGTGCAGCATCAGCCAGACGGAACCCGACTCGTCGAGGCAGAACTCAATGAAATGGTTGCCCGATCCGAGCGTTCCCATCTGCTTCGTAGCACGCTCCTGACGGAACTTGACCGCATCGGCCACTCCGTCGAACCGTCCCCAGAAGTCCTCCCACCCCTTTGCCGGGAGGCCGTACAGCCGGTCCGGATCCACGGCTTCGTCATGCATGCCACGGCCCACCGGAATAGCCTGCTCGATCTTCGACCGCAGCCGGGACAGATCGCCCGGGAGGTCGTTGGCCGTCAGGGACGTCTTCACCGCGGACATCCCGCAGCCGATGTCCACGCCGACCGCCGCCGGACAGACCGCACCATGCATCGCGATGACCGAACCGACGGTCGCCCCCTTGCCGAAGTGGACGTCCGGCATGACAGCGAGCCCCTTGATCCAGGGCAGGGTGGCCACATTGCGCAGCTGCTGCATCGCGACGTCCTCGACCGAAGCCGGGTCGGCCCACATGCGGATCGGAACCTTCGCGCCCGGCACCTCTACATACGACATAATTCCTCGTTCCCCCCGAAAAGCCTGAAAGCGCAAAACCGGTGCCAAGATCGGCAAATGAGTCGGCCGACCGGCAATCACAGCGGCGCGTGCGATAGACATTGTGTCCACCGGTCGCCATCGAGCGACAACGGTTTTTCGCACGAAGGGAGCCCAGGACCGTGCGGCGAATGGCGTACGTACCCGGCATCGCGCTACTGGCAGCGCTTGTCGTCGGCTGCAGTGCCGGCACTGGAACGGGTGGCTCCGCCCCCGACAGCAAGCCCGGCGAGGCAACGGTCACCGCCGCGGCCCCCGGCAAGTACCGCACCCTCCTCGACCCTTGCCGTGCCGTTGCGCCGTCCTCCCTGAAGGACCTGCTCCCGGGCACCGCCGAACTCCCCGAGGACCAGCGGAAGAAGGTCTACGACGGCACGGCCACCGTCACCTACGACACCGACCGCCGGGTCGGCTGCCGCTGGAAGTCCGAGGCCCTCGGCTCCTCGCGCACCCTCTTCATCGACTTCGAGCGGGTCGTTTCCTACACCCCCTCGGTGAGCGACGACGACCGCGCGCGCGAGGTCTACGCGGAGAAGGAGGCCGCTGTAGGCCTGCCCTCGGACGCCGACACCGCCGCACCCGGCAGCACGAAGAAGCAGACGCCCCCCGCCTCGGATTCCGCCTCGGGACCCGCCCCGCACTCCCTGTCCGGCCCGGCCGCCAAGGACAAGAAGACGGACGAGCCCGCGGACAGCAGCACCCACGGGAACGGCAACGGAACCACCGCCGGCGGCAAGGCCGACGACACCGACAGCGGCACGACCGGCAGCTCCGGCGAACCCGAGGATTCCGACGAGAACCTCGTGCCGCGCACCCTCGACGGCATCGGAGACAGCGCGTTTCTGAACGATGTGCCCGCCCAGGCAGGTTCCACCGCACAGAGCCGCACGGTGAGCGTGGTATTCCGCACATCCAACGTCATCGTGACCATCCAGTACACCGAGCAGCCGACCGTCTCCACGATGGTCCCCGACAGCAAGGAACTGCAGGAGAAAGCCCAGTCGCTGGCCCGGAAGCTGGTCGAAAAGTTCAGCGAATAGCCCCGCCCGGAGCGCCCAGGACCGGCGGCTTCCACGCCCGCCGAGCGCGCGACCGAGGCGGCATCCGGTCGCCGTCCGTCGTACCGTGGCCCCTCCGGAACACCCGCCGGAACGTCCGCCGACCACCTGACGGCCCGCCCGCCGCGCCACCCGAGTGAAGGAACCATGCACCGTTCAGCCCCGCGACTCACCCGCATACTCGCCTGCGCCGCCGTTCCGGTCATGCTCGTCGTCGCCGGCTGCTCGTCGGACTCCGGCGACAAGGACAAGAAGGACTCGTCGGGTTCGTCCTCGTCGTCCACGGCACCGAGCGCGAAGGCGTCAAAACCGAGTGTCGAGCCCGCCAAATTCACCGCCCTGCCCGACCCGTGCAAGTCGATCGCCGCGAAGACGGTCACCTCCCTGGTCCCCGAGGCGAAGTCCAAGGGCGGAACCCCTGCGAACTCCAGCGACCTCGCATACCGCGCCGGCTGCTCCTGGAACGGCCTCGACGACAAGGGCGTGAAGGGCTCCCAGTACCGCTGGCTCGACGTCGGCTTCACCCGCTTCGACTCGGACCAGACCCTGGGCAGCGGCGCCGAGCGCGCACAGCAGGACTTCGGGAAGCAGGTCACCAAGGCCAAGGCGGCCGAGGGCGCGAAGAAGCTCGCCGAGGCGCCTGTCACCGGCATCGGCGAGCAGGCCACCAAGATCACGTATGACCTCAGCAAGACGAGTGAGGACTTCAAGTACGCGACGATCGTGACCCGCACGGAGAACGTCGTCATCACCCTCACCTACAACGGCGCGGGTTACGCGGGCGCGAAGGCCCCGTCGGCCGACGACATCCTGAAGGGCGCCGAGAAGGCGGCGAAGGAGGCAGTGGCGTCGGTCGCCACCGCCGCCGCCGACTCGAAGCCGGATGCCCCGAGCGGGTCCGCCGAGCCCGGCGGGTCGTCGAAGGCGAGCGAGAAGTCCACGGACAAGAAGGCGAGCTAGCCGACTCCACGGGGCGCGGCGGTGCGCAGCAGGACGCACCTCGACGCCCCCGTCCAGCAGCGGTTTCACGAAGCCCGGTCCTCCCCCGAGTACCGGGCTTCGCCCCTCCCCGCGCAACCCGCCGCACCCTCATGTGCCAGGCTGTGCCCGCCAGAAGTCGGAGCAGGACGTCAAAGCAGAGCACCAGCGCGGGCGTCGGATACGGGAGACGGGGAGGGGAACGCGGGTGGCCGCGATGCAGCTGACACGCACCCACCGGATACTCATCGGGCTCGTGATCGCCGGTGCGGTGCTCATCGCCGCGATCGGCTTCGCGGGTTCGTACGCGGCGGTGCGCGAGCTCGCGCTGCAGAAGGGCTTCGGGAACTTCTCGCTGGTCTTCCCGATCGGCATCGACGCGGGCATCTGCGTCCTGCTCGCCCTGGACCTGCTGCTGACCTGGCTGCGCATCCCGTTCCCGCTGCTGCGCCAGACGGCCTGGCTGCTGACCGCCGCGACGATCGCCTTCAACGGCGCCGCGGCCTGGCCCGACCCGCTGGGCGTCGGCATGCACGCGGTCATCCCGGTGCTGTTCGTGGTCTCCGTCGAGGCCGCCCGGCACGCCGTGGGCCGGATCGCCGACATCACCGCCGACAAGCACATGGAGGGCGTGCGGCTCACCCGCTGGCTCCTCTCCCCCGTGCCGACGTTCCGGCTGTGGCGGCGGATGAAGCTCTGGGAGCTCCGGTCGTACGAGCAGGTCATCAAGCTCGAACAGGACCGGCTGATCTACCAGGCCCGCCTCCAGGCCCGCTTCGGCCGCAACTGGCGCCGCAAGGCACCCGTCGAGTCCCTGATGCCGCTGCGCCTGGCGAAGTACGGCGTTCCGCTGGCCGAGACCGCCCCGGCCGGCCTGGCCGCCTCGGGCATCGAACCGGCCCTGCTGCCCCCGGCCCCGGCCCTGTCCGCGGCAGAAACGGACGAGTTCCCGCCCGAATTGCCGTACACCGAACCCCACCCGCAGCAACAACCCCAGCTACAGCACCCGCTGGAGCACCAGCACCAGCACCCGCACCCGCACCCGCACCAACAGCAACAGCAACAGCAACAGCAACAATTCGGAGAGCAACAGCCGCAGCACACCCACCCCTCCGACCCGACCGCCGTCGAGGAGTGGCCCCAGGAGGGCCCCGGCTCGCACGAGAACCCGTGGTTCACGGCGTCCCGTGTCCCGGACAACACGTACGAGGGCGGGTACGACCCGACGCACGTCGAGGGTCTGGAGCCCGCCCCAGTCATGGTCCCGCTGGGCCCCGGCGGCCGTACCCGCCCCTTGGGCAACGTAGGCACCATCGGCGCCGTCCCGGGCCCCCGCGCCGCAGAACCCGAGCCGGAACTCCAGCAGGGGCCCCGACAGGAACCACAGCCGGAGCCACAGCCACAGCCACAGCCACAACCGCAGCCACAGCCACAGCCACAGCCACAGCCGCAGCCACAACCGGAGCCTCGGCCTGAGCAGCCCCGGCCGATGCCTCAGCCCGAGCAGGACCCGGCGGAGTGGGCGCAGGAGGACGCGGAGTTCGCCGAGATCGCGTACAAGGTGTTGGCCGCGTTCGTGAACCAGCACAACGACTTCCCGAGCGTCGAGGCCCTGGACATACACGTCTCGGACGGCCACAACGTCAGGCACCCGCGCAGCACGGCGCTGATCCGCCGTCTGATGCCGGAGTTCAAGAACCGCTACCACGCGGAACTCGAAGCGGACCACATCGCGTAGTCACGCCACGCCGGCTCACACCACACCACAGCGCACCAGGTCACAGCGCACCAGACCACACTCCACCCCACCGCACCACGCCGCCCACCCATCCCGCCCCCGAGGACGGACGGGGCCGGCAACGGACGGGGCCGGCAACGGACGGGGCCGGCAACGACAAAGGGCCGTCACCCGGATCAACGGGTGACGGCCCTCCGTACGAGCACCGCCTACGCGCCCAGCAGCCTCCGCACCCGGTCCGCCCCCACGGCCAGCAGCAGCGTCGGCAGCCGCGGGCCCGTGTCCCGGCTCACCAGCAGCCGGTACAACAGCGCGAAGAACGACCGCTGCGCGGTCTTCAGCTCGGGCGTCGGCTTGGCGTCCGGCTCCAGGCCCGCCAGGATCTTCGGCACGCCGTAGACGAGGGTGGTGAGCCCGTCCAGCGACCAGTGCGAGTCCAGTCCTTCCAGGAGCAGTCGCAGCGACTCCCGGCCCTGCTCGTCCAGCGAACCGAGCAGCTCCTTGTCCGGCTCGTCGCGGACGATGGTGCGGGCCTCGGCCGGGACCTGGCTGGTGATCCAGTTCTCGGCACGGTCGAGACGGGGCCGGACCTCGTCGAGCGTGATCAGCGGGTTCTCCGGGTCCAGCTCGCTCAGGATGCGCAGCGTCTGCTCGTCGTGCCGGCCCGTGATGTCGACGACCGACGCGAGCGTGCGGTACGGCAGCGGGCGGGGCGTACGCGGCAGCTCCCCGGCGGCCGTGCCGATGGCCCGTGCGTACGCGGCGGCGTCGGCCGGCAGCACCGAGCCGTCGGCGACCTTCCGCGCCAGCGAGTCCCACTCGTCGTAGAGCCGCTGGATCTCCTGGTCGAAGGCGATCTTGAAGGACTGGTTGGGCTTGCGGCGCGCGTACAGCCAGCGCAGCAGCGGCGCCTCCATGATCTTCAGCGCGTCGGCCGGGGTCGGCACGCCGCCCTTGCTGGAGGACATCTTCGCCATGCCGGAGATCCCGACGAACGCGTACATCGGACCGATCGGCTGCACGCCGTCGAAGATCTCGCGGACGATCTGGCCGCCGACGACGAACGAGGAGCCCGGCGAGGAGTGGTCCACGCCGCTCGGCTCGAAGATCACGCCCTCGTACGCCCAGCGCATCGGCCAGTCGACCTTCCAGACCAGCTTGCCGCGGTTGAACTCGCTCAGCCGGACGGTCTCCGCGAAGCCGCAGGCCGTGCAGGTGTAATTCAGCTCGGTGCTGTCGTCGTCGTACGACGTGACGGTCGTGAGGTCCTTCTCGCAGTTGCCGCAGTAGGGCTTGTACGGGAAGTAGCCGGCCGAGCCGCCGCTGCCGTCGTCCTCGCTCGCCGCGCCGGAGCCCGCCTCGGCCTCCAGCTCGGCCTCGTCGACCTTCTTCTGCTGCTGCGGCTTCTTCCCGCCCTTGGCACCCGCCGCACCCGCCGCCGACGGGTCCTTCTTCGTCCGGTACCGGTCGAGGACGGCGTCGATGTCGGCACGGTGCTTCATCGCGTGCAGGATCTGCTCGCGGTACACGCCCGCCGTGTACTGCTCGGTCTGGCTGATGCCGTCGTGCTCGACGCCCAGCTCGTCCAGCGAGGCGGTCATGGCGGCCTTGAAGTGCTCGGCCCAGTTCGGGTGCGAGGACCCGGCCGGGGCGGGCACCGAGGTCAGCGGCTTGCCGATGTGCTCGGCCCAGGACTCGTCGACCCCCGGGACACCGCTCGGAACCTTGCGGTAGCGGTCGTAGTCGTCCCAGGAGATCAGGTGCCGGACGGTGTACCCGCGGCGGCGGATCTCGTCGGCGACCAGGTGCGGGGTCATGACCTCGCGGAGGTTGCCCAGGTGGATCGGGCCCGACGGGGAGAGGCCGGACGCGACGACGACCGGTTTGCCAGGCGCACGACGCTCCGATTCGGCGATGACATCGTCCGCGAAGCGGGAGACCCAGTCGGTCTCGGTGCTGCTCTGACTCTGAGCCACGGTCTGCACGTCCTTCTCTCTTGTGGGGCTTGTGGGGCTCGCAGGGGCAAAACCCTTGTGGGACTCGTAGGGCATTGCCCATTGTCCCAGGTCCCACCGACAGCGCGAAAACGGCTTTACCCGCCGTGGAATACTGGGTGTGATCCTTCGCAGCTCTGTGCTGCGGACCTGTATCCCTAACCCCTACGGAAACGGCAGCCAGCCCATGGCCTCGGTCAATTCCCTCGCTTCCACGCTCCAGCAGCAGCTGGCGGACGCCCTGACGGCAGCTCTGCCGGATGCCGGCACCGCGGACCCGCTGCTGCGACGAAGCGACCGGGCCGACTTCCAGGCCAACGGCATCCTGGCCCTCGCCAAGAAGCTCAAGGGCAACCCCCGCGAGCTGGCGTCCCAGGTCACGGCCGCGATCCCGGCGGGCGGCCTGATCAAGGAGATCGAGGTCTCCGGCCCCGGCTTCCTGAACGTGACGCTCTCCGACAGGGCGATCATCGAGACCCTCGCCGCGCGCGACGCGGACGACGAGGGCCGCCTCGGTGTCCCGTACAACAGCGCCGCGGGCACCACGGTCATCGACTACGCGCAGCCGAATGTGGCCAAGGAGATGCACGTCGGTCACCTGCGCTCCGCGGTGATCGGTGACGCGATGGCGCAGATCCTGGAGTTCACGGGCGAGACCGTGGTCCGGCGTCACCACATCGGCGACTGGGGCACCCAGTTCGGCATGCTCATCCAGTACCTGATCGAGCACCCGGGCGAGCTGACCCACGAGGGCGACGGCGGCGCGGCGGACGGCGAGGCCGCCATGTCGTCGCTGAACCGGCTCTACAAGGCCTCGCGGGCGCTCTTCGACTCCGACGAGGAGTTCAAGGCCCGCTCCCGGGACCGGGTCGTGGCGCTCCAGGCCGGTGACGAGGAGACGCTGGCCATGTGGCAGCGGTTCGTCGACGAGTCGAAGATCTACTTCTACTCGGTCTTCGACAAGCTCGACATGGAGATCCGCGACGCCGACATCGTCGGCGAGTCCGGCTACAACGCCATGCTGACGGAGACCTGCCGCCTGCTGGAGGAGTCGGGCGTCGCCGTCCGCTCCGAGGGCGCACTCTGCGTGTTCTTCGACGACGTGAAGGGCACGGACGGCGAGCCGGTGCCGCTGATCGTGCAGAAGTCGAACGGCGGTTTCGGCTACGCGGCGACGGACCTCTCCGCGATCCGCGACCGGGTCCAGCACCTCAAGGCGAACACCCTGCTGTACGTGGTGGACGCGCGGCAGGCCCTGCACTTCAAGATGGTCTTCGAGACGGCCCGCCGGGCCGGCTGGCTGAACGAGGATGTCAAGGCCGTGCACCTCGCCTTCGGCACGGTCCTCGGCAAGGACGGCAAGCCGTTCAAGACCCGTGCGGGCGAGACGGTCCGGCTGCAGGATCTGCTCGACGAGGCGATCGACCGGGCGTCCGCCGTCGTGCGCGAGAAGGCCCAGGACCTCACCGACGAGGAGATCGCCGAGCGCGGCGCGCAGGTCGGTGTCGGCGCGGTGAAGTACGCGGACCTGTCGACGTCGGCGGCCCGCGACTACAAGTTCGACCTGGACCAGATGGTCTCGCTGACCGGCGACACGAGCGTGTACATCCAGTACGCGCACGCCCGGTCGCGGTCCATCAAGCGCAAGGCGGGCGAGCTGAAGTCCCAGCCCCACCCGGAGCTGGAACTGGCCCCGGCCGAGCGCGCGCTGGGCCTGCACCTGGACCAGTTCGGCGAGGTCGTGGCCGAGGTCGCCGCCGCATACGAGCCGCACAAGCTGGCTTCGTTCCTCTACCAGCTGTCGTCGCTCTTCACCACGTTCTACGACCAGTGCCCGGTGCTGAAGCCCGAGGTTCCGGGCGATGTGGCCGAGAACCGCCTCTTCCTCTCGGACCTCACCGCCCGCACCCTGCACCAGGGCATGGAACTACTCGGCATCCGGACCCCCGAGCGCCTCTGACCCGGACGTCCGCCCGTACGCACCGGCCCGGTGGCTGCGCGGCGATCTCGGCACATGTCGCCGATGTCGCCGACCCGTCAGCCGCCGAGCCCTCCACTGCCAAAAGCCCCGCCCTTGTCCTCCTTGGGTATGTCCCCTGGCGAAGAGGGCCGGTTGATCTCATAGGGGCTGAGACCTTCCCCGAAATCATCTGCAGCCCTCAAGTTTTCGCTGCTTCGGGAGGAATGTTGGGCCCGTGGTCCCTGCTGCCGTGCCCGAGACCGACGGCGCGCGTCCCACCGGACGAGGCCAAGCAGAACAGCGACTACGACCACTGCTATACCGAGGGGGAAAATCCAGCGCACAGCCGAAGCAGCCAGTGTGATGTCACTGATGGGCACCTGGCTCACAAGGTGGCTCATCTGGCCCACGTCCTTCCTGAGGGGATTCCACCGCTCACAAAGCGAGGCAGCGGCTTCCGCTCATTGGAGAGAGAGCCCGCGATGGCTGGAGCCGTGGGAAACCCCCATCCCACCGCCCTTGGCGGGATCAATCTCGCGGAGCCCGCCTGAACAGGACGTCTGGCAAGGCTCAAGCTCCCTGACAAGTCTACGGCGGGGAGCACACGGGGGACTGCTCAGCGCGCGGCGGGGGTATCGGCGGGCCGGAGAGCCATCCACCCGGGAGTGAGTGCACGCCTGTGCCGATCTCGGGTGATGGCGTTCCACCGTTCCAGGGCTTGTGGCCCGGCAATGGCTCGGGCAGTCCTGCTTACCAGCCCTGCACGGCCGGCCAGAATCCGGCCGGCACTAGTCCCACTCCTTGGGCACCCACTGGGCGGTGTCGTACCGGTACATGTACTTCGGCCGCGCCTGGATGCTGCTGGTACGGAACGGCTTCCCGCCGTTGTCGATGCGCAGCGTCCCCTTCCGGCCGCCGCTGCTCCACTCCAGCTCCAGGTACCAGCTGACGTCGTGCCCTTCGACATGGGCCTTGAGGTCGAACACCTCCACATCGGTGGAGGACACCTTGAACGGGAAGTCCTTCGGTGGCACCCGCTTGTCCCCCTGCTGCCCCGCCACCGGGGTGAGGGTCGGCTGGCCGTCGTCGAGGTCGATGTCGAAGGACTGCGGGGTGATGCCGCTCCCGCAGCCCTCGCCCATCGAGTACGCCGACCACGGCAGCGGCGCCTTCCGGGACAGTGTCCGCACATGCAGTCCCTTCAGCACGACGGCCTGCCCCGACTTTCCCTGCACGGTGAGTTCGAGCTGCATGCTGCCGCCGTCCACCCCGCCGAGCGCCCTGGCCCAGCCGCGGGTGTCCTGCGGTGAGGGCGGCGGAGGTACGTCCTCCGGTTTCTGGTCCAGCACATAGTGCTGGCCGCAGGGTGCTTCCCAGTTGTACGAGCTGAGGGTGGCGGCCAGCGGCACGCCCCCGCTCTGCTGCCCACCCGACCCGGCTCCCGAGCCGTGCCCCCCGGACGGGGCGGAGGCGCCGCCGGGCGTCGGGGACGAGGCGGTCGCCGAGCCGGATGGTACGGGTTTGCCCGACTTCTTCTCCCCGCTGGGCGAAGCGGTGACGCTCGCGTCAGGGCCGGGCCGAACGCGCGCGTCCCCGTCCGGGTCCTTTGGGTCCACGGCGGGGGCGTTGCTGAGATCGCCGGCGTCCTTGCCCGACAGATTGCTCACGATGAGCGAGGTGGGCACGGTCAGCGCGACGACGGCGACGGCCGCGAGCAGCACACGCGCCCGCGGAGAGGACAGGAACCGCCGGGGCCGGCCCGACCCAGCGGCCACGATCTCGGACTCGGGCTCGGGTTCGGGCTGGGACTCGGAAGCGGGCACGGGTGCGGGTGCGGGTGCAGGTACGGGTGCAGGTACGGACGTGGGCATCGACGCGGGCGCGGGCGCGCCGCCACCGTTCCCGCCCGCTTCGACGTCCCGGCCTTCGGGCGAATCCCCGGCCCCGGCCTCACCCCCCTCCCCCGCCTCGGAGCCACGAACCGCCCCCGGAACCGTGTCCGAAACCGCGTCCTGAACCGACTCCGCGGCCACGCCCGAAACCGCGCCCCGGACCGGCTCCCGGACCGGCCCCGCAGCAGCGGCCGGGCGCCGCCGGGCCGCATCCGCCACGATCCACCGCCGGTGCAGCTCGACCAGCTCGTCCGGGCCCGCCCCGCACAACCGAGCCAGCCGTTCCACCGGGGCGTACTCGTTCGGCACCGCCTCACCGTTGCAGTACCGGTGGAGCGTCGACGTGCTGACGTGCAGTCTTCCCGCGAGAACCCCGTAGCTGCGCCCCGAACGGTCCTTCAGTTTCTTCAGCAGGCCCGCGAAATCCTCGGCCTCCGGCGTCGCCACTTCGGCGTTCCCCCCTCCTGGTCCGTCCCAGAACACCGTTCCAGGGACGTGGAATCTGCCCAGGTCACAGTACGCGCAGGCATTCCAGCTTCCCCAATGGGCTGTTCGGCGTTGCGGTCGGATTCCGCCGCCCCGCAATCTGTGGACACACCGCAGCGACCGACCACCGGGACAACGCAGTGCGAATCCACTTCCGCATCGATCCCATCGATGCCGTGGCCATCGGCGTGGTGATCGTGTCCGCCGCGATTGTCATAGTCCTGATCTGCCACAACTGACCGAACGACATCACCAGCACACGGGGAGTACCACCACCATGCGCAACCACATCCGCACCACCGCCCTCGCCGCGACCGCCCTCCTGGCCGCTCTCTCGCTCACCGCCTGCGGCGGCGACAACGGGGACAACAGCAAGACGGGAGCAATGGCTCCGGCAGCGAACAGCACCACCACCACGCCGGACACGGACAAGGACGCCAAGGACACCAAGGGCGGCAAGGACGCCAAGGACACCGACGGCGGCACGGCCAATGCCCCCGCCGAGAACGTCTCCACCACGTCCAAGGGCTCCAAGGGCTCCACTGGCGCCACCAACGGCCGGAAGAGCAACGCCGGTGCCACCGGAAGCGGCAGCAAGTCACCCGTCACCTGCACCGGCGACAACACCAAGGTCACCGTCAGCAAGGTGAGCCGCCCCATCAACCACCTGCTGCTCACCGCGACCAACACGGGCAACCGCCCCTGCTACGCGTACCACGCGCCGTCGCTCGGCTTCGACGACGCCCAGGCCGCCTTCCCGGTCCTCCGCGACAGCATCCCGCAGGCCGTGGTCACCCTTGAGCCGGGCCAGTCCGCCTACGCCTCCATCGGGCTGTTCGGTGAGTCCGACGGCAAGAACCTGTACAAGGGCAAGAACCTGACGGTGTACTTCACCCCGAAGAGCAACTCGGGCTCCACGGGCTCCCCGGCAGTACTGAAGCTCCCGGCCAACACGTACTGGGGCGACAACGGCTTCGTCACCTACTGGCAGAGCACCATGGACGAGGCCCTCACCTACTGACCCTTCTCGCGCAGCAGACGCCAACCCCCCTTCCCCCGCGGGCAGCAGATCGTAGAATCCCGGATCGGGACCTGAAGGGGGAGGGCATGCGTACGAACAAAGGTGTGGGACCGACGTCCACGGCAATACGGGCAGCAGCGGCCACCGCGGCCGCTGCTGCCGCGTTGCTGGTGCTGATCACCGGCTGCGGCAAGGTGGCGGACCCCTACGCATCGGACAAGGAGTCCAGCAGCCCCACCGCCTCGCCGACCTCGAGCGTGAACCCGTCGTACGGCACCCAGTACCTCGCCGAGAACGAGTGCGCCGCCCTCGAACCCGGAAAGAAGGACGTCTACCGCGAGGTCCCGTGCGGCGATCCGAAGGCCGTCGCACGGGTCACCTACCGGATGGAGTCCGGCAAGGCCTGGCCATTCTCGGCCACCACCTGCTCGGAGACCACCGACTTCGTGGTCGATGTGCCGATCAGCCTCGCCGCTCTGGAGAACACGCGGGCAACGGGCGAGGGTTACGCCTGCATGCGCAACCTGAAGCCTCCGCACCCCGGAGACCCGGGCGGGGGCGGCGGCCCCAGGATCGAGGTCGGCGACTGCGTGCACACCGGCCCGAAGAAGGGCGACGCCGTCGAGGAGGTCGCCTGCCGGGCCAAGAGCAAGAAGAACGGCGCGACCCACAAGATCATAAAAATCGTCGAGGACAGGTTCGCGTTCGGCTTCGACGACCCGTGCGACTACAAAGCCGACGCCGTGATCACCGAGGACCCGCTCTACGACTCCGACCCGACCAAGAACGACCGCGTTCTCTGCGCCAAGAAGCTCTAGAACCGTACGGAGCGGGCTGCCATGTCCGAGGCGAGCGGCCGGGATCACCGTCCCGGTCGTCTCCCGGCGGAACTACCGCAAGAAGCACGGAAGTCCGGCCCCCACCACAGGACGGGTGACCGGCACCGGGAGCAGCGCCGGCCTGTCAGTCCGCACGCCGGACGGGGCTCAGACGCCGTCCGGCGTACGGGGCTCAGACGCCGCCCGGCGTACGGGGAGCGCGCCGCATGGCCCACAGCACCGGCCCGCCGCCCGGCAGTTGCGCCTCGCCGAGCACGGTGAAGCCGAAGTGCTCGTAGAAGGGCAGGTTGTCCGGCTTGGAGGACTCCAGGTAGACCGGCAGGCCCGCCGCGTCGGCCTTGGCCAGGCCCGAGCGCAGCAGTGCGGCCCCGTGCCCCTGCCCCCGGGCGGCCGGGTCCGCGCCGACCACCGCCAGGTACCAGTGGGGCTCCTTCGGCCCTTGCTCGGCCGCCGCCCCGACGGCCTCACGGAACAGCGGGGCCCGGTCGCCGAGGATGTTCTCCAGTTCCTGGACGGTCTCCGCGTCGGGCACGGCCTTCTCCTGGCCCTCCGGCGACACCCAGAAGGCAGCCGCCGCCCCGGTGCGCTCGCACACACCGTGCCGGACGTACTGCCGGGTGAAGATCGTGCTGAAGTAGCGGGCCATTCCCTCCCCGCGGGAGGAGTCCTCCGGGAAGAACCAGCGCATCATCGGATCGTCATCGAAGGCACTGGCCAGCATGCGGCCGATCTGCTCAGCATCATCGACCGTTGCCGTTTTCGGGGTGTTCGTCATCGACATGCGATTTATTCTGCACTCCTGATGATCAAGGAGGATCAGCGGGCGGCCCCATTACTCGATCCAGATATCCACGGATTCGGCGCTGTACGTGGGAAAGTGCGGCACGAACCCGTTCCGCTCGTCGCAGTCCACACGGACCCGGAACCCGGCCGCCCCGGCCGCCCGCGCACGTCCTCGTTAGCATCGCCCGCATGGCTATGTTCGTGCACCTGACACCCGCGGCGAACGCGGCACGCATCCGCCGATCCGGAATACGTGCCGTCAGCCACGGCCGCGGCGTGGCACAGTCGCGGGGCCTCTACTGCTTCCCCGTTCTCCCCTCGTACACCCTCACCCACCAGTGGCTTCGCGAGCTGTCCAGGCGCGGCGGCCCGCGCGGCCTCGTCGCCGTGCACATCCGTCTGCCGGACGACGAACCGGTCACCGTGGGCGCCTACCACCGCGACCCCGCAGCCGTCACGGCCGCCGAGGCCGTCCGCCGTGTCGCCGCCATGGACGACCCGCGCGGCTGGGAGGTGTTCGTTCCCCGGACGGTCACCAAGCGCGAGGTGCACTGCGTCCGCGCCGTCCCGCAGGTCGCCGGCTGGCGCTACTTCCCCGACTCGAACGGCAGGACACCCTGCACCTGCTTCGGCTGCCGGGTGCGCGGCGAGTACGGATCGCAGCGCCTGCGCCAGCGCCGCCCGCACTTCCTCGACGGCCCTCCCCCTGCCGCCCCGGTCCTCCTGCGCCGGATCGCCGCTGCGGGCAGCCCCGGCGACTCCGAACAACTCATCCAGGCCCTCCACTGGTTCGAGATGCGCCGACGCGGACCGGTCGAGCAACTGGCCCACCTCGCGGACCACCCGGACCCGAAGGTCCGCCGGGCCCTTGTGTGGGCCATCGGGAAGTGGCCGTCCCATGGCGTCACGGAACTCCTCCACCGCCTCTCCCAGGATCCGGACGCGGGGGTCCGGGAGGCCGTCGAACGGACCTCGCCCGAGCCCCGTCCCTGACCCCCTGCGCACCCGTACAGATTTCTTGTACGGGCCGTACGCGCGTGACGCGGGCGCGCACGTGGAAGTTCGCTCCATATGCACCCCGGAAAGCGGAAGCGCAAGAACGCGTCGGCAATGAAACTCGTGGGCAAGCTGGTCGCCGTCTTCCGCAGGGCGGCCGGTCTGACCCAGACCCAACTCGCGGACCTGGTGGGCCATCAGGTGGAGACGATCGCCTCCATCGAGCAGGGCAGACGGGCGCTCCTGCCCGACCTCGCCGCCACGTTGGACGAACGGCTGGACACCAAGGGTGCGTTGAAGGAGGCAGTGGCGCACATGCCGGAGATCGATCTGATCCCGGCGTGGGCGGAGGAGTACATGGAGCTGGAGCGGGAGGCCCTGGCGCTGTCCTGGTACGACAACCAGGTCATGCCGGGACTCCTCCAGACCGAGCGCTACGCCGAGGCGGTGTTCCGCAACCGCGTCCCGGTCTTCAGCGAGGAGAAGGTGGAGACCCAGACGGAGGCCCGCCTGGAACGCCAGGAGATCCTCCACCGGCCCTCGCCCCCGACCATCAGCTTCGTCGTCTGGGAACCGGTCCTGATGCTCCAACTCCTCGACGACGAGGGGCATGTGGAACAGCTGCGCCGCCTGCGGACCTGCGCCGCGCTCCCGGGCATCTGCCTCCAGGTGCTGCCCCTGAATCACCGCACCCACGCAGGACTCAACGGCCCCTTCATCCTGCTGGAAACACCGGACTACCAACGCGTGGCCTACTCCGAGACACAACGCGGCAGCCTGCTCGTCTTCGACCCCGACGAGGTCAGCATCCTCGCCCAGAAATATGCGATGCTGCGAGCCCAGGCCCTCAGCCCCGAGGCCACCGTGGGCCTGCTGGATCGTCTGCTGGGAGAGCAATGAGCACCGCACTTGAGTGGTTCAAGTCCAGCTACAGCGGCAGCGAAGGCGGGGCCTGCCTCGAAGTCGCCTACGACTGGTGCAAGTCGAGCTACAGCGGCGACGAAGGCGGCGCCTGCGTCGAGATTGCCGCCCACCCCGCCGCCATCCACATCCGCGACTCCAAGAACCTCGACGGCCCCACCCTCACCGTCGCCCCCACCACCTGGACGGCCTTCGCCGGATTCGCCGCCGACCGACGTCTCGTCTGAGCCCACGGAAGGGACACCACCGCCATGGCTGTCATCCACCGCACCACCCTCACGCCCACCAAGCTGGAGCTGCTCACCACCTGGCTGCCCGAGCAGCCCTGGTACCGCGGCAAGGCGGGGCAGCGGCCCGAGCTGGTGAAGTCCGGCGGATTCCGGCTGGACGACCCGGCGGGCGAGGTCGGCATCGAGTTCCTGGCGGCCACCGACACCTCGGGCGGCCAACCGGTCACGTATCACGTGCCGTTCAGCTACCGCGGCGCACCGATCCCGGGCGGCGACGAAGAGCTCATCGGCACCATTGAGCACGGGGTGCTGGGGCAGCGGTGGGTCTACGACGGAACGCGTGACCCGGTCCTCGTCGCCCAGCTGTTCGCGCTGATCGTCGGTGAGGCCGAGCCGCAGATGCAGGGCGCGAGCGACACCCCAGATCCGTCCGTCACCGGTTGGTTCGCGGAAACCGGAGCCCCGGCGGCGATCGCCTCCACGACCGTGACCGACGACCCGAGCGGTACGGACATCGTGGTGGAGACAGCCGACGGGCGCCGGCTGACCATTCACATCAACCGCGTTCTCCAGCCCGGCCAGGAGACCGGGGAAGCGGCCATCGGCCACATCGTCGCGGACGCGCCGCTGCCGGACGGCAGCACCGCTCGCACCGCGTTCGCCATCGTCCGCGCACACCCGTAGCCCACCCCGAGTCCGGGCGGGGCGGGGCCTGAAGCCGGCCGCGTCACACCTCTGTCAGTGGCCACGTCTAGAGTCGCGAACATGGCGACGCTCCCGAATCCGCTCCCTTCCCTGGCCACCTCCGGGGTCCAACTCCCGTCCGGCGCACTGGTCGACGCGACGATCGACGGGCCGTGGCACGAACCACTGCTCTGGGTGGCCGACGCACCCGCGTCCCCCGGGACATGGGCCGCCATGCGCGCCGCAGGACGGCCGGTCGGGCTGCTTCCCGTGCCGATCGACGGCGGGCGAAGCGACCAGTGGCCCGCGGACTGGGATCTCATCCCGGATGACACGTCATACCCCGGCGACCACGACGCCGACGAGGTGCTCGGCACGTACTGGGCCGAGTGCGCACCCGACGAACTCGACGCCGCGGACAGCGAGTATCCGGGCCTGGCGCCCACTCCGTCCGCCGAGGGGTCGGGCTCCCCCGACGATCTGGCGGCCGAGATCGCGGACGAGTGCACCGGCCCGGACGGCTGGTTCCCCGGCTCGCGGGCGGCGCTCGTCCCGGCACGCCGCAGTGCGGACATACCGGCGGCCATCGGCTGGTCCGGCCCGATGAACTACGAGGACGACGTGGCCCGCCTCTGCGCGGTGCTCCGCTCCTGGGAGGACCGCTTCGACATACGGGTCGTCCTGCTCGGCTTCGACACCCTGACCGTCTCGGTCGGCCGACCGCCGACCACCCCGGCGGAGGCACGGGCGGTCGCCGCGGAGCACTTCGCGTTCTGCCCGGACAACATCGAGCAGAACCCGCCGTACGACCTGGACGTCTACGCCGAGAAGATGGTGCTGAACCAGGAGACCTGGTCGTTCTGGTGGGACTGAGCGCGCCTGCCGGGTCCGCTTTGGACCCGGACCGCCGCGGGCCGGAGATGAGGCACGGGACGGCCGTGCCACCGGCGGCTCACCACGTGGACGACGGCTCGGTTCGCTCAGCAGCCCACGACGGACGGCCGTACCGTCGGCAGTGCCCACGGTTCCGGGGACCCGCTGATCAGGTCCGCCAGGAACTGGACAGCACCTGCCTCGTAATGCCACCAGTCACCATTGCGTGAGGCCACGGTGACAGTCCACTCGTCGGGCCCGGCCCCGCCCGTAGTCCAGAGAAAGTAGTCGCCCGAGTACGACGTGGCCCAGGGCAACAGTCCCCCTGGCGCCGGGAAGGGACGCAGTGGAACGGGCATCTCCGCGTCCTCGCACCACTCCGCCAGGATTTCGAGATCGTCGGGGTCCTCTGCCCATGCCTGCTCCTGTCCGGGGGGCGGGAAGCCCACAAACAGAAAGTCGCCGAAGACCAAGGAGGGGTAGGTGTCACCGAGCAGCTTGTAGTCCGAGGGCAGCCTCACTCCCAGACCGGTCTCCGCCGACTCCCAGTCGATGCCGGCGGGAGCCGTACGCCGCAGAGCACCCAGCCCGGGCACGGCCTGCTCCAGCGCCTGAATCGCCGAAGCCGGGTCGGTCAGTCGTCGATGCGGCACCTGGGTGCCGATGAGAGCGTCGTCCACGCGGGACAGACTGCCAGGCCGATGGTTGCCGATCATCGCTCGGGTCCCACCAGGAGATTGCACTTCCGCACGCCACCCGTGCTGAGCGACCTGAGTGGCCTGAGCGATCTGAGCGACGGATCCGTCGCGTTGGCGATCACCGACGCCGGGTCGTCCGCAGCAGGCGAACGGGTGGGAGGGGAGATCGTGATTCTCTCGGCTCGCCTCAGTGCCAGGAACTACTGTCGCGAGCATGGTCGAACATGATGCCCTCAGTGCCACCCGCGACGCCTACGACGCTGTTGCCCCCACCTATGCGCAGCTCTTCCGCGACGAGCTGCGTGACAGGCCCCTGGACCGCGCGATCTTGAGTGCCTTCGCCGAGGTCGTACGCGCGAGTGGGAACGGTCAAGTCGCGGACCTGGGGTGTGGACCTGGCCATATCACCGCTCATCTGGATGAGTTGGGGCTGGCAGTGTTTGGCATCGATGCCTCCCCTGCGATGATCACGTTGGCTCGACAGGCCCATCCGGGCCTGCGGTTCGACGTGGGCTCGCTGGCCGCGTCGAACATCGCTGACGGCGAGCTGGGCGGCGTACTCTCACGTTGGTCCATCATCCACACTCCGCCGCACGAACTCCCCGTCATCCTGGCGGAGTTCCACCGTGTGCTGGCACCTGGCGGCCACCTTCTGATCGGCTTTTCGGCCAGCGACAATCCGTCTCACCCGACGCAGGTCTTCGATCACGCAGTCGCACCGGCCTATCGGTGGTCGCCTGATCACCTCGCCGCGATGCTGCACAAATCAGGGTTGGCCGAGGTGGCCCGGATGGTTCGCGAGCCTCAGCCCACCGACCGACGGCAGTTCCAGGAGATCCAACTGCTGGCTCGCAAAGCCTAGGCAGGGGCTGTCCGGCGCCCCGGCGATTGTCCGTGGCGTAGCGGCTGAGGGCATGGGGGGGGCTTTCAGCAGGGGCCGATCGTTACCGGCCTGGGATTGCGTGTCGATGTCACGTGATGCGTCGCCACCACCGGCGTGGATTTCCGGGCCCCGGACACCGTCCGTGCAAGGGGGTATCCAGTAGCACGGGCGGCGCCGTCGTCAGTAGGTTCTGCGGATGCGGCAATTCGCGGACATCGAAGACCTGTCGGGGCTCGTGCGTGACGCGCTGGGAGCGGGATGCCGCGTTGTCGCGGTGGACCGGTTGCGCGGGGGCAGCAGGAAAGGGGTGTACCGGGTCCTCCTTGATGGAACCCGTACCGCCAGTGTGATCGTCTACAGCTGGGCCGAAGCGGAGAACTTCTGGCCGGGAGCGCGAGAGGCCGACCCGACCGACCCGTTCGCGCCCGCCTCCGGGCTGGTCCCGTTCCTGGCCGCGCAGCGAAGCTTGGGCAGCCTCGGGGCACGGACTCCGCGGGTACTCCTGGCGGATGACAGCCGGCGCCGCTATCCGGCGGACGTCGCCGTGGTCGAGGACGTCTCCGGCGGCACGCTCGAAGCACTCTTCGAAACCGATCCCACGCGCGCCGCGGGAACCCTGGGCGACCTCGCCGAGATGCTTGAGGTGATGCACCGACACCAGGGTCGGCACTACGGCAAGGTGGACCTGCTGGAGCGGGGCGGCTCCGTGTCCGAGGTCTCCTGCGAGCGGCGGGTCCTCGACCGCGCCCTGCGGGACCTTGAGGAGGCGGCGGGGCGTGACGGCCGCATCGCGGCAGTCGGCGCCGCATTGCACGACCGTCTGCAGGAACTGGCCGATCAGGTGAGCCCACGCGCGGAATACGGACTGATCCACGGAGAACTCGGCCCCGACCACGTCCTCGTAGACGCCGACGGGCACCCCGTTCTGATCGACATCGAGGGCCTGATGTACTTCGACGTCGAGTGGGAGCACGTCTTTCTCCAGCTCCGCTTCCGCGAGCGGTACACCGCACTGGCCCGGCCCGGTCTCGATCCGCAGCGGCTCGACCTCTACATGCTCGCGATGCGTCTGTCGCTGGTGGCCGGTCCACTGCGTCTCCTCGACGGTGACTTCCCCGGCCGGGCGTTCATGCAGGGGATCGCCGAGCACAACGCGAAAGAGGCGCTGGCACTCCTGCCGTTGGTGTAGCCCTCGGATGTGCGGGGCCGCGCGGAGCACCCGCCTGGTCCTCGCCACGGCCAGGATCCTGCCGGAGCGACCGACGAGTGGTTCGCCGACCTGCCGCCCGGTGGCCAGGTCCCGGGCGTGCACGGCCCGGTCGGCGCCTGCCGTCACGGCGACGGCCCGTCCTTCGCGAACCGCCGTGGCGGCCGCCAGCCCTCGTAGCGGAGCTACCAGGGCTTTTGGCCAACGCGGCGAGCGTGCGTGCTGGGCGGCACGACGGGGCAAAGCCTGCCGGGAGGGCCACTGGTCACGCGCTCTGACACTCGGCTCCGGCTACTAGGCCCTGAGCAGGTCGCGGAGTTCGTTCACGCAGGCACGGACGTCACGTTCACGGACGTCGGATGCGGGGGCGGGGCCGGTGGTGGCGTCCGGACCGACGGCTGGGCCGCCGACGGCACGGCGGCACGGGCGGCAGAGGCCGTCGGGGAGCGCTTCTGGGCGGCCGGGGGTGCCGCACCGGGCGCAATCCACCATCGCGTGGTGGACGGGGACTGCTGAGCCTTCCTGAGCTGCGGGCAGAGCGGGCGGGATCTTGTCGTTGAGCCGACGGCGCAGGAACCCGACGGGCGAGTCGACCCGGGCGGGAAGCCCGGCAGAGAGGGCCTGGGTGAGGTAGTCCGTGCTCACGCCCCGTGCGAGCCATTCGGCGGCACGCCCCTCCAACGCCGCACAGTCGGCGGCGGACAGCGCCAACCGATGCTCTGTACGCCCGAGTTGGGCCAGCGTCAGGTACGCGGGCGAGGGGCATCCCGCATCCGGCCTCGCGCCGGGCGCGACGCCCCCGGCGAACACGGCGTCGGCAGAGGCGCCAGCAGCGGCGGCCGGGGACGGCACCTCGACAACGGCCGGGGGCGCCGGGACCGTGGGCTCCATCGGCACCCAGGACGGCGGGGAGGTACCCACCGCCGGTTCAACCACGGCCCCGGCCCCGGCCCCGGCGTCCGCCCCGGCCCGGTTGTCGTCCGCCCCGGCCCGGTTGTCGTCCGCCCCGGCGCGGTTGTCCTCCGCGTCCAGGTAGGCGTTCCACCATTCGTTGTCCCGCGCGGTACGGGACCAGAACGTGCGGAAGACCCAGCGGACCTGATCGCCCTCGCCCACCGGTCGGCGTACGCGGCGCAGGTGACCGGCCACCGCCAGGGCGGTCAGGGCGCTGCCGACGGCCTGCTGCCCGTACAGCGGCAGTTGCTTGGCCAGGGCCTTCACATTCATCGCCGCGCCGTCGGGCAGATGGTCGACGAACCCGGCGACATAGCGCTCCCGCGCAGGCAGCAGCGCGAAGTCGTCGGAACGGTGGGGTTGTTGGTCCGGCGCGGAGCGCTTGCCGTAGCCGGGGTTGGCCATCGGGTACGCGGGCGAGGATGCGGGCGCGTGCAGGACAGAGCTAAGGTTCTGGGTAGCCACAGGATCCCTTACAGATCTTGGAGGTCAGACCCCGGCCCGGTGCGCTAACACCGTGCTGGGGTTGTTTCGTTGTGCGCACCGTAAGCAGCCGTGTCACTGGGTCGCAAGCTGTCACGATTAGTCATACTTGCTGGCCGTGACGGGTGGGGGAGGTAGGGAGGGTTGCCCCAACCACCCTTTTGTTCCAACCGGTTGAAGAAGGCGCTCGAATCCCGGAGCTCAAATCCCGGAGCTCGAACCCCGGCGCCCGAATCCCGGTGCCCGAGTCCCGAACCTCAACCGCCCTCCACGTCCACCCCGCGCCCCGCCTCGTCCCCCTCACGAGTGAACGGCTGAGCCCGGGTCTCGAAACCCGAGGCCCGGGTATCGAGCGCCGGACCCCGGCACCGCGCTCGACGCACACCTGCGCACGTAACGTCTACGGCCTCGACGCACACCTGCGCACCTGCACACGTAACGTCTACGGCCCCGGTCCAACGCCCCCGAGAGGAACACCCGCATGCCCCCGACGCCGACCCCGGACCCGAACCCGGACCCGAACCCGGGCCCGAACCACTCCCACCACCCCCACCACCCCCACCACCTCGACCGCCTCATCGAGGAGTTCCGCGCCCTGCCCGCCGACAGCGACCGCAGACGCGAGATCGTGGCGGAACTGGACGGCGACGCAGACGCGGTGCCGTTCCTCGTCTCGGTCGTCGCCGACTCGCGGGAGTACGACCTGGCCCGCGTCGAAGCAGCCACGATCCTGCGCCTGTGGCCCCCGTCCGACCCGTTCGCCGCCCGCGCCGCCGCCCAGGCCCTGCTGACCGCGCTGAACGACCCCGAGGAGGACCTGGTCCGCCAGTACGCGGCCGCGGCCCTCGGCCCCTACGCGGACGAACCACCGGTCCACCAGGCCCTGACCGCCGTCGTGCTGGAGGACGAGGACCCGCTCGTACGGCACAACGCCCTGGCCGCCGTCGAGGAGGCGGGCCCGAGCGACGCCCGTACCGAGGTACTGCGCGCCCTCACCCGGGACCCCGAACTCGGCACGGCGGCGGCCCGCACCCTCACGGCCTGGGGCCGGAAGCCCGACGCGTAGGGCCGGTGCCCGCTACTGGACCCTGAAACCGTCGACGCTCATGTAGTCGCCGGTCTTCATCACACCCTTGAGGGTGTGCGCGCCGGGGGCGAGAACGGCCGGCCGAGGACGGCCCGCGCCCGCGCCCACGCCGGCGCCGCTTCCGCTCAGCGCCGCCCCAGCCGCTGCGCGACCTCCGTCGCCCAGTACGTCAGGATCATCTGCGCCCCGGCCCGCCGGATCCCGGTCAGGCTCTCCATGATCGCGGCGTCCCGGTCGATCCAGCCCTTCTCCGCGGCGGCCTCGATCATCGCGTACTCGCCACTGATCTGGTACGCGGCAACCGGCACGTCCACCGAGTCGGCGACCTTCGCGAGGACATCGAGGTAGGGACCGGCCGGCTTGACCATGACCATGTCGGCGCCCTCCTCCAGATCGAGCGCCAGCTCGCGCAGGGACTCACGGGCGTTCGCCGGGTCCTGCTGGTACGTCTTGCGGTCGCCCCTGAGCGAGGAGCCGACGGCCTCGCGGAACGGCCCGTAGAACGCCGACGCGTACTTGACCGTATAGGCGAGGATCGACACGTCCTCGTGGCCCGTCTGGTCGAGCGCGTCCCGGACGACGCCGACCTGGCCGTCCATCATGCCGCTGGGGCCGACCACATGGGCGCCCGCGTCGGCCTGGACCTGGGCCATCTCGGCATACCGCTCCAGCGTCGCGTCGTTGTCGATACGGCCGTCGGCGGTCAGGACACCGCAGTGGCCGTGGTCGGTGTACTCGTCCAGGCACAGGTCCGACATGACGACGAGCCCGTCACCGACCTCCTCGCGCACCGCGCGCAGACCGGCCTGGAGGATTCCGGCCGGGTCCGTGCCCGCCGTGCCCCGGGCGTCCTTCTTCTCGTCCGCGGGAACGCCGAAGAGCATGATCCCGCTGACCCCCGCCGACACCGCCTCGACGGCGGCCTTCCGCAGGGTGTCCAGGGTGTGCTGCTGCACACCGGGCATGGTCGAGATGGCGACGGGCGCGTCGATGCCCTCACGCACGAACGCGGGCAGGATCAGATTCGCCGGGTCGAGCCGTGTCTCGGCGACCATGCGCCGCATCGCCGGGGTCGTCCGCAGCCGCCGGGGGCGGGAGCCGGGGAAGTTTCCGTACACAGTCATCCTTCGAGACTAGACCCGTACACATCACCGTCTTACCGACACCCGTGCCGGGAAAACCGGCAGGGGCCCGGCCGCCGAAGCAGCCGGACCCCTGAACCCCTGCAACACTCCCGACGGGCCGGTCAGGTCGTCGTACGACGCCGCCGCGCCCCCGGACGCCGCTCGCTCGGCCGCGTCACCGGATCACCGGCCTCCTTCGCCGTCTCCCGGCGCTGCGCACCGAACGCGGCGAGGGCCTCGGCCAGCCTGTGCACCGAAGGCTCCGGCGACAGGACGTCGACGCGCAGCCCGTGCTCCTCGGCGGTCTTGGCCGTCGCCGGGCCGATACACGCGATGACCGTCACATTGTGCGGCTTGCCCGCGATGCCGACCAGGTTCCGTACGGTCGACGACGAGGTGAAGAGCACCGCGTCGAAACCGCCGCCCTTGATGGCCTCACGCGTGTCGGCGGGCGGCGGCGAGGCACGGACCGTGCGGTATGCGGTGACGTCGTCGACCTCCCAGCCCAGCTCGATGAGCCCGGCCACCAGCGTCTCGGTGGCGATGTCGGCGCGCGGCAGGAAGACGCGGTCGATCGGGTCGAAGACCGGGTCGTACGGCGGCCAGTCCTCCAGCAGACCGGCGGCGGACTGCTCACCCGACGGCACCAGGTCCGGCTTCACCCCGAAGTCGACGAGCGCGGCGGCGGTCTGCTCGCCGACGGCCGCGACCTTGATCCCGGCGAAGGCACGGGCGTCGAGCCCGTACTCCTCGAACTTCTCCCGGACGGCCTTCACCGCGTTGACGCTGGTGAAGGCGATCCACTCGTAGCGGCCCGTGACCAGGCCCTTGACCGCGCGCTCCATCTGCTGGGGCGTACGGGGCGGCTCGACGGCGATCGTCGGGACCTCGTACGGCACGGCACCGTACGAACGAAGCTGGTCGGAGAGCGACGCCGCCTGCTCCTTCGTGCGCGGGACGAGCACCTTCCAGCCGAAGAGGGGCTTGGACTCGAACCACGCGAGCTGGTCGTGCTGGGCAGCGGCGCTGCGCTCACCGACCACGGCTATGACGGGCTGGTGCCCGTCCGGCGACGGCAGGACCTTCGCCTGCTTCAGGACCTGCGCGATCGTCCCGAGGGTCGCCGTCCAGGTGCGCTGGCGGGTGGTCGTACCGGCCACCGTCACGGTCAGCGGGGTGTCGGGCTTGCGGCCCGCCGAGACCAGCTCACCGGCGGCCGCGGCCACCGAGTCGAGCGTCGTCGAGACGACGGCCGTCGCATCGCTCGCACCGACCTCGGTCCAGCAGCGCTCGGAGGCGGTACGGGCGTCGACGAACCGGACGTCGGCGCCCTGCGCGTCACGCAGCGGCACACCGGCGTACGCGGGCACGCCCACGGCGTTGGCGACACCCGGAACAACCTCGAAGGGGATACCGGCGGTGGCGCAGGCGAGCATCTCGGAACCGGCGTTCCCGTCCAGTCCCGGGTCGCCGGAGACGGCACGGACGACCCGCCTGCCGCCCCTCGCTGCCTCCATGACAAGATTGACCGCATCCCTGAGAACGGGGACGGCGACGGCTGCTGACTGCGCGTCAACAACCGTCAGTTCAGGGGTGCTTACGCCTGCCCGCGCATGGCAGCGAACAACGCCGAGAACGTCCGGCTCGGCGACAAGGACGTCCGCGCTCGCGAGCGCCTCGACAGCGCGCAGGGTCAGCAGTCCCGGGTCGCCGGGACCGGCGCCGAGGAAGGTGACGTGCCCTTGTGCGGACAGGGCCGGAAAGTCGGATGCGGCGGGGCCGGTGGGGCTCAAAGTGCTCGCTCCCCCATAAGACCGGCCGCCCCCTTGGCGAGCATCTCGGCCGCGAGTTCGCGACCGAGGGCCGCCGCGTCGTCGTGCGACGTGGGGACGGGACCGGTGGTGGACATCTGTACCAGCGAGGAGCCGTCGGTGGAACCGACGACACCGCGCAGGCGCAGTTCGTTGACAGCCTGTCCGTCGACCAGGAGGTCGGCCAGCGCACCCACAGGTGCGGAGCAACCGGCCTCCAGGGCGGCGAGCAGGGCACGCTCGGCGGTCACGGCGGCCCGGGTGACCGGGTCGTCGAGCTCGGCGAGTGCGGCGGCGAGGTCCGCGCTGGTCGCAGCGCATTCGATCGCCAGTGCTCCCTGGCCGGGAGCGGGCAGGACGGTGTCGACCGACAGGAAATCGGTCGCCTCACCGGTCCGGCCGAGGCGGCTGAGCCCGGCCGCGGCGAGTACCACCGCGTCCAGCTCCCCGCTGCGTACGAACCCGATCCGCGTATCGACGTTCCCCCGGATCGGCACGGTCTCGATGTCGCGGCCGTGATTGCGTGCGTACGCGTTGAGCTGCGCCATGCGGCGCGGCGAGCCGGTGCCGATGCGGGCACCGGACGGCAGCTGCTCGAAGGTCAGCCCGTCCCGCGCCACCAGTACGTCGCGCGGGTCCTCGCGCACCGGTACGGCAGCCAGCACGAGGCCCTCGGGCTGGGCGGTCGGCAGGTCCTTGAGCGAGTGGACGGCGAAGTCCACCTCGCCGCGCAGCAGCGCCTCGCGCAGCGCGGCGACGAACACGCCGGTGCCGCCGATCTGCGCGAGGTGCTCCCGGGAGATGTCGCCGTACGTGGTGATCTCGACGAGCTCGACGGCGCGCCCGGTCACCTCGCTGACCGCGTCGGCGACGAGTCCGGACTGCGCCATGGCGAGCTTGCTGCGCCGGGTGCCCAGCCGGAGCGGCGCGTCGGTCTGCGCACGCTGGGGTGAGTTGTCGGTCATGACCGCCCTCGATTCGGGTCGTTCAGGTCTGCCCGGGAGACGGCGGCGACCGTCTGCGGGTCGAGGTCGAAGAGTTCCCGCAGCGCATCGGCGTACCCGGCGCCGCCGGGCTCGCTGGCGAGCTGCTTGACCCGCACGGTGGGCGCGTGCAGGAGCTTGTCGACGACGCGGCGCACGGTCTGCGAGATCTCGGCGCGCTGCTTCTCGTCCAGGTCGGGGAGGCGTCCGTCGAGCCGTGCGATCTCGCCCGCGACGACTCCGGCGGCCATCGTGCGCAGGGCGACGACGGTCGGGGTGATGTGGGCGGCACGCTGCGCGGCGCCGAAGGCGGCGACCTCGTCGCCGACGATGGCGCGCACCTGGTCCACATCGGCGGCCATCGGGGCGTCCGCCGACGCCTCGGCGAGCGACTCGATGTCGACGAGGCGCACACCGCCGAGGCGGGCGGTGCCGCCGTCGATGTCGCGCGGCATGGCGAGGTCGAGCAGGGCGAGGCGGACGGGGCCGGCGTCCTGGGCGGGCACGGTGGCCCGGCGCACGGCCTGGCGGACCGTACCGGCGGTGCCGTTCTCCACCCAGGCGGCGTGCCGGTCGGGGTCGGCCGGCGGCGCGGGAACGGAGGCGGCGGGCGCCTCGTGCGCGGGGTCGAGGGCCAGGCCGAGCGCTCCGGCGACGGCCTCGGCGGTCAGCACGAGACCCGTGGCGCCGGTGCACGAGACGACGACGTCGGCACGTGTCAGTTCGTCGGCGACGGCGGCCATCTCCACGGCGCGGGCGATCACTCCGGTACCGCCGGGCTGGCCGAGGATCTCGACGAGCCGGTCGGCGCGGGCCCGGGTCCGGTTGGCGACGGCGATCTCGGCGACACCGGCACGGGCCAGGGTGGCGGCGGCCAGCGAGGACATCGAGCCCGCACCGATCACCAGGGCCCGCTTGCCCCGGGCCCAGTCGGTGACGTCCGCACCCGCCGCGAGCTGTTCGAGGCCGAAGGTGACGAGCGACTGCCCGGCCCGGTCGATCCCGGTCTCGCTGTGGGCGCGCTTGCCGACCCGCAGAGCCTGCTGGAACAGGTCGTTCAGCAGCCGCCCGGCGGTATGGAGCTCCTGCCCCAGCGCCAGCGCGTCCTTGATCTGGCCGAGGATCTGCCCCTCGCCGACGACCATCGAGTCCAGCCCGCAGGCCACCGAGAAGAGGTGGTGGACGGCCCGGTCCTCGTAGTGCACATAGAGATACGGAGTGAGCTCGTCCAGCCCGACCCCGCTGTGCCGGGCCAGGAGCGTGGACAGCTCGGCGACGCCCGCGTGGAACTTGTCCACGTCGGCGTACAGCTCGATGCGATTGCAGGTGGCCAGCACGGCGGCCTCGACCGCGGGCTCCGCGGCGAGGGTGTCCTGGAGCAGCTTGGCCTGCGTCTCGGCAGCCAGCGAGGCCCGTTCCAGTACGGAGACGGGGGCGCTGCGGTGGCTCAGCCCTACGACGAGAAGACTCATGCCGGCATCACGGCGGGCATGTCCCCGTCAGGTCCCTTCCGGCTGTCGGCGGCGGGCACGGGCGACGCGGCCGCCTCCGGGCTGCTCTCGGAGGTGTCCTCGCCGGCCTTGCGCTGCTCATGGAAGGCGAGGATCTGGAGTTCGATGGAGAGGTCGACCTTGCGGACATCGACGCCGTCGGGCACGGAGAGCACCGTCGGCGCGAAGTTCAGGATGGAGGTGACGCCTGCGGCGACGAGCCGGTCGCAGACCTGCTGGGCGGCACCGGCCGGGGTCGAGATGACGCCGATCGACACGCCGTTCTCGCTGACGATCGTCTCCAGCTCGTCGGCGTGCTGCACGGGGATCCCCGCGACGGGCGTTCCGGCCATCGCCGGGTCGGCGTCGATCAGTGCGGCGACCCGGAAACCTCGGGAGGCGAAACCGCCGTAGTTGGCGAGCGCGGCGCCGAGGTTACCGATGCCGACGATCACGACCGGCCAGTCCTGGGTGAGCCCGAGTTCGCGGGAGATCTGGTAGACGAGATACTCGACGTCGTACCCGACGCCGCGCGTCCCGTAGGACCCGAGGTAGCTGAAGTCCTTGCGCAACTTGGCAGAGTTGACCCCCGCCGCCGCGGCGAGTTCCTCGGACGAGACCGTGGGGACCGAGCGCTCGGAGAGCGCGGTCAGTGCGCGCAGGTACAGCGGAAGTCGGGCGACGGTGGCCTCGGGAATTCCTCGGCTACGGGTCGCCGGTCGGTGAGTTCGGCCAGTTGCCACGGTGCTCCTGCGGGATGAGCGGGGCTGCAGGCGGCCGTATGTCCCAAGGCCGCCCCGTCGAATGCAGGCTATGTCTTTGTGAACGCGTGCACAAAGATAGTGTCCGTTTTGTCCGGTCAAAGTGACCGGGGTCACGCATATTCGTTGCGCGATCCCGGAACCAAGGATCGCATCAGCCCGTTGCAGGCCCGAAGGGGGCAAAGCCGCACACACTCCTCACAGCCACTCCCCCGAGATCACCCAAAACGCCCACGATGGTAACCGGGTTTCACTCACGAACACAGCGCCCTGCGCAGCCTCGCCGGGTCCACCCGCCAGAACGTGTGCTGTTCGTCGTCGATCAGGACGACCGGGATCTGCTCCCAATACTTCCGATGAAGCTCCTCGTCCAGGGTGATGTCCCTCTCCGCCCAGGAGACACCGGTCTCCTCGCACACCCCCCGCACCACCGCCCTCGCGTCGTCACAGAGGTGACATCCGGGCTTCCCGATCAGGGTCACCACCCGGTCCGCGGGCTTCTTCCTCGTACGTCGCAGCAAGGCACTCATGCACTCATTCTGCGCCGAACGGGCCCGGCACCCCGACCCGGCGGCGAACCCGTTCCGCCCTCCATCCGCCACACCCCGGATCACCCGGGCGGCAAATCGGAACCGAGAGTTCACGGCACGGCATCCCAGCAGGTCGGGAAGGGCCCGGCCGACTGGCTATGCTCACGGCATGGCCGCTCTTGGATGGCTCACACCCCGTAGGCGCCCCGCCACAGCACGGAGCGTGCTGGCAGGCGAGGCAGCAGCTGAGGCAGCGCGGAAGTCCTCCCTCCCCACCGAACTCCCCGACGACCAGCGCTCCGCCGACGACACCTCCACCGCCGGCCCGGACACCTCCGTCCGTCCGGAGACCGCCGGGACCGAGGCGCCGGCCTTCCCCGTCGTCGGCGACGACCGGGCCGCCGCCTTCTTCGACCTGGACAACACCGTGATGCAGGGCGCGGCGATCTTCCACTTCGGCCGCGGTCTGTACAAGCGGAAGTTCTTCCAGCGCCGCGAGCTCACCCGGTTCGCCTGGCAGCAGGCCTGGTTCAGGCTGGCCGGCGTCGAGGACCCGGAGCACATGCAGGACGCCCGCGACAGCGCCCTGTCCATCGTCAAAGGCCACCGCGTCTCCGAGCTGATGTCCATCGGCGAGGAGATCTACGACGAGTACATGGCCGACCGCATCTGGCCCGGCACCCGCGCCCTCGCCCAGGCCCATCTGGACGCCGGGCAGCGGGTCTGGCTGGTCACCGCCGCCCCGGTGGAGACCGCGACGATCATCGCCCGCCGCCTCGGGCTGACCGGCGCGCTCGGCACGGTCGCCGAATCCGTCGACGGCATCTACACGGGCCGTCTGGTCGGCGAGCCGCTGCACGGGCCCGCGAAGGCCGAGGCCGTCCGCGCCCTGGCCGCGGCCGAGGACCTCGACCTCGACCGCTGCGCGGCCTACAGCGATTCGCACAACGACATCCCGATGCTGTCCCTGGTCGGCCACCCGTACGCGATCAACCCGGACGCCAAGCTCCGCAAGTACGCCCGCGCCCGCGACTGGCGGCTGCGGGACTACCGGACGGGCCGCAAGGCGGCCAAGGTCGGCATCCCCGCCGCGGCCGGCGTCGGCGCGCTCGCGGGCGGCACCGCGGCCGCCGTCGCCCTGCACCGGCGCCGTCGCTGACGCACTCCCGTTCGCTCCCCGCTGTGACCGCCGGGCCACGCCCGAACATCCCACGCCAATCGGCACCCGTTGCTCACCGACCGCTCCCGCCAGTCGGATTGCACGCACCCGACCACAACCCGTCGCGCCCGCAGGCAGATCGCGAACTAATTCGATCAATAACCGGTCACGATGCGCTACTTAATGCGTCGTTTTGTCGCTACAGAAGCGACGTAATCGATGATTTGAGCAACTGGGTGTAGCACGGCCTGTACGAAGCGTTATTCTCCTCAGACGCATTCCGGAACCCGCCACCCACTACCACGAGTGACGGTTTCGCACTGCACGTGATGGAAGCTCTGCCTCTGGGAGTCCCGTGTACCCACACGTCGGGGTTGACGCCTCGGGCCTGGCTACGCTGCGCGCAACGGTCGCCAACCGTTTGCGCGGCTTCGTCCCCACCGCGTACGCCGTACCCGCATTTGCCGCCCCTGCACCTGTCGGCCCTTGCTATGCCATGGCCGAACGAAGTGCGGCGGTCGGAAGACGCAGCAACCGCGGCGCAACTACTACGTCCACCGTCCGTCGGCCCACCGCCGACAGCGACAGCGCGCGCATGATGGAACTCGTCGAGCGCGCACAGGCCGGCGAGGCCGACGCCTTCGGCCGCCTCTACGACCAGTACAGCGACACCGTCTACCGCTACATCTACTACCGCGTGGGCGGCAAGGCGACGGCGGAGGACCTCACCAGTGAGACCTTCCTGCGCGCCCTGCGCCGCATCTCCACCTTCACCTGGCAGGGCCGCGACTTCGGCGCCTGGCTGGTCACGATCGCCCGCAACCTGGTCGCCGACCACTTCAAATCCAGCCGCTTCCGGCTGGAGGTGACCACCGGCGAAATGCTCGACGCCAACGAGGTCGAGCGCAGCCCCGAGGACTCCGTCCTGGAATCCCTCTCCAATGCCGCACTGCTGCAGGCCGTGCGCCGACTCAACCCTCAGCAGCAGGAGTGCGTGACCCTGCGCTTCCTGCAGGGGCTCTCGGTCGCCGAGACCGCCCGGGTCATGGGCAAGAACGAGGGCGCGATCAAAACCTTGCAGTACCGCGCCGTCCGCACTCTGGCCCGGCTCCTTCCGGACGACGCCCGCTGAACCGCCCCCGAACGCTCTCGCTCTCGGCGACATGTTCATCACACGCCGGTCGGATTATCTTTCTTGCGTAACCCATGTGCCGAGCCTTTCGTTGTGCTGGTTGCAGGCTCCCTGTCGCCACCCCGTGTCCGCCGCCACTCACTCATTCGTGTGGAAGCGCTCAAGGTGTGCAACCTTCCGGACCCTCAGGGGAGTCGACCGTCATGACGAGAGGAGGTGCCGCCAGTGATCGCAAACGTTTCGGCACACCGGCGGGCGAACGCCTTCGCCCAGGTCCTGGAGGAGCAGTCGCTCCACGGTGCGGCAGCCGTGCAGTCCGAGGAACCGGCCGAACCGGCCGACCACGGACCGCTGTTGGCCCTGGCGAACGGCCTCGGTGAACTACCGCGGCCGGAATTGGATCCCGAGGTCAAAGTGGTGCAGCGAGCCCAGCTCGTCGCCGCCATGGAGGCCATGTTCGCCGAAGGCGGTGCGTCCACGGGCCCTACGGTGCCCGAACAGCGGGCCAAGGGGGCCCACCGGGCCTCCCCGCTCCGGAAACTGCGTCCGCGTTCACGCTGGACCAAGGGCCTCGCGGCCGGCGGGCTCACCGTCGGTGTGGCGGCGGGAGCCTTCGGCGGAGTGGCCGCTGCCAGTTCCGACGCCCTGCCGGGTGATTCGCTGTACGGGCTCAAACGCGGCATGGAGGACATCCACCGCGGCATGGCCAGCGGTGACGCCGACCGCGGCGAGGTCTACCTCGACCAGGCGTCGACCCGGCTCAGCGAGGCGCGTCGACTGATGGAGCGCGCCCGCTCCGGCGATCTCGACCACGAACAGCTCGGCGAGGTCAGGCGCACGCTCAACGGCATGACGCACGACGCCACCGAGGGCCACCGCCTGCTCCACGCGGCCTATCAGCGGGACGGCGCCATCGGCCCGATCCAGACCCTGGAGTCCTTCTCCCGCTCGCACCGCGACAGCTGGAGCAGCCTGCGCGACCGGCTGCCCGTGCAGCTCACCGATGTCGGCGACCAGGTCAGCTCGGTCTTCGACGCCATAGACGAAGAGGTCGAGCCGCTGCAGTCGCTGCTGCCCCGCACCCCGGACCGGAGCCCCGTCTCGCGGGAGTCGGTCGCCACGGAGCAGGACACGGAATCGTCCGGTACGGACCACTCCACGTCCTCGTCGCCGCAGGCCCCGCACGGCAGTACGGGCCACAGCACCGCACCCCGCCCGTCGGGCTCCGACAGCGCCCCGTCCGACGGCCTGATCGTCGGCGGCATGGACGGCCTCCTCGACACCCCGCCCCCGGGCACCACGCCGTCCACCGATGGCCGGATCAGCCCCCCGCCCGCACCGGACGTCACCCTGCCCCCGCTCCTCCCCGGCCTGCTCCCGGGCCTGGGGGTCAACAGCGAGAACCTGAACGACTGACACCGTCCCGATCTCCGGACGAGCACTCCCAGCCCGTCCGGCGATCGAGGCCGAGGCACCCACCGGCACCCCACCCACCCCGGCACACACCTCACCCGCCCCGGCACAAGAAGAACACCGGCTCAGAAGAACACCGACCTTCGCTGCACCAGCAACCTGTACAGCGTGTGCTGAATCTGCTCCCGCACCTGATCCGTCAGATTGAACATCAGCATCGGATCCTCCGCCGCCTCCACCGGATACCCACTCGTGGAAATCGGCTCGCCGAACTGGATCGTCCACTTCGTCGGCAACGGCACCGCTCCGAGCGGCCCCAGCCAGGGAAACGTCGGCGTGATCGGGAAGTACGGGAATCCCAGCAGCCTCGCCAGCGTCTTCGAGTTGCCGATCATCGGGTAGATCTCCTCGGCTCCCACGATCGAGCACGGGACGATCGGCACCCCCGCCCGCAGCGCCGTGGAAACGAAACCGCCCCGGCCGAAGCGCTGGAGCTTGTACCGCTCGCCGAACGGCTTGCCGACGCCCTTGAAGCCCTCCGGCATCACCCCGACGAGCTCGCCGCGCCGCAGCAGCCGCTCCGCGTCCTCCGCACAGGCCAGCGTGTGCCCGGCCTTGCGGGCAAGCTCGTTGACCACCGGCAGCATGAAGACGAGATCGGCCGCGAGCAGCCGCAGATGCCGCCCCGCCGGATGGTTGTCGTGCACGGCGACCTGGAGCATCAGCCCGTCGAGCGGCAGCGTGCCCGAGTGGTTGGACACGATGAGCGCCCCGCCGTCCGCCGGGATGTTCTCGATGCCCTTCACCTCGACCCGGAAGTACTTCTCGTAGACCGGCCGCAGCATCGACATCAGGACCTGATCGGTCAGTTCCTCGTCGTACCCGAACTCGTCGACGTCGTACTCACCGGTGACCCGCCGCCGCAGGAACGCGAGCCCGCCGGCGATCCGCCGGTCCCAGCCACCGCGCTCGGCCCCTTCCAAGGGCTGCCCGGACCGCCGGGGCTCCTCCTGCGGCAGCGAGGCGTCCTGCTGACCGGGAAGGGCGCTGACAGCCGCAGTCCCGACCACGGAGGCCGCAGAGGCCGCGGAGGCCACAGCGGGCCCGGGCCCCTGCTCCCTGCCCCCTGCCGACCGGCGCCGCGCGGAGCGCGACGAAACGCCCGACCGCGAACGGTCGTCGTCGAACGGAATGACCTTGGCATCCGTCATCGTCGGTGCGCTCCTCTACCTGGCGCTGGGGGTCGGGTGCGTGTCGCCCGGCCCGGTGGTCTCCGGAACATCGCCGGCCGCTCCGGCGAACGGCATGGCGGCCAGTCTGTCGACCGCCCTTCCCGCCGCCTCGGGCGGCAACAGCCCCGGTCCCTGACTGCGCGCGAACTCCGCGAACGTCTCCGCGGTGGTGAACTCCGGGTGGAAACCCAGGGTCTCGCGCATCTGGACGGTGGAAACCACCCTGCCATGGGTGAGCAACCGGATCTGCTCCGGCGAGAAGTCCGTCATGCCGACCCTGCGCAGCGCCTGGCCGACCCAGGTGACGGCGGGCAGCAGCAACGGCATCGTCGGCCGCCCCAGCCTCCGCGAGCACTGCGAGAGCAGCAGCACCCCGTCCCCGGCGATGTTGAAGGTGCCGCTGTTCAACGTGCCGCGCCTCGGCTCGCGCGAGGCGATTCCCAGTACGCCGACGACATCGTCCTCGTGCACGAACTGGAGCCTCGGGTCGTAACCGAACACCGTGGGCAGCACCGGCAGCGACAGATAGTCGGCGAGCGGCGAATCCGCCTCCGGCCCCAGAATGTTCGCGAATCTGAGCACGCACACGGCGACGTCCGGCCGACGGCGCGCGAAGCCCCGTACGTACCCCTCGACCTCCACCACGTCCTTGGCGAAGCCCCCGCTCGGCAGGGACTTGGGCGGAGTGGTCTCGGTGAAGACCGCCGGATCGCGGGGCGCGGAGCCGTACACGTTCGTACTGGACTTGACGACCAGCCGCCGCACGCTCGGCGCCTTCTGGCAGGCCCCGAGCAACTGCATGGTGCCGATGACGTTGGTCTCCTTGACCGTCGTCCGGCCGCCCGTGCCAACCGCCTTGGCCGAGACGTCCAGGTGGACGACCGTGTCGACGGAGTGCTCGGCGAGGACGCGCGCGATCGCGGGCTGCCGGATGTCCGCCGCCACGAAATCGGCGTCGCCCAAGCGGTGTCCGGGCGCGACCGCGTCGACGGCGATCACCCGGTCCACTTCCGGATCACGCTGGATGCGCCGCACGAAACGGCCACCCAGCTGCCGGGCCGCTCCCGTGACCAGCACGACCTTCCCCAAGATCAGCGCCTTCCGTAGAAAGGTTTCCCCTGGCCGTCACCGTAGCCGGTGGACGTTGCCCGGTGATGACCGCACGGCGGCCTTCTGCCGAGTCTTTGGCCCGAATGCGGGTACCGCCCCACAACGCGCCGCAGCCCTCCCGCCATACAGGCGGAAGGGCTGCGGATTCACGAACTGCGTTCGCCTACTTCTTGTTGCGACGCTGAACGCGCGTGCGCTTGAGCAGCTTGCGGTGCTTCTTCTTGGCCATCCGCTTGCGCCGCTTCTTGATAACAGAGCCCACGACTACCCTCGCTCACTTCTTCTTCACTGGTGCGGGGCGTCTGGGCCCACACGACCTACGTCGGCCTAGCCTACCCGCCACCGCGTGAGGGGCGTAATCCGAGGCGAACCTCAGGCGGACTCCACCCCTACAAAGGACTCGCGGAGATACTCGTGAACCGCTTGCTCCGGAACCCGGAAGGACCTGCCCACCCGGATCGCCGGCAGATGACCGCTGTGCACCAAGCGGTACACGGTCATCTTCGACACCCTCATGACCGCGGCGACTTCCGCCACGGTCAGAAACTTGACCTCGTTCAGAGGCCTCTCGCTGTCAGCAGCCATGACCCACCTGTACCTTCCGCACGAGACGCGCACCGGCTTCCCCTCCGGTGACTCTTCGTCGTTGTGCGCTCACTCCCCAGATTAGGGGCGCGTGATGCGAGTGGGGAAGAGGAGAGGTGATCGGCCGCCTACTGTGACAGACACGCCCGATTGAGTACATAGCGCGTGAGCGGACGGTAGTAGGCGGACTGTACGGCGTCGTCGAGCGGAACGGCGACCGACACCCGGCCCTCGGCCTCCCCGACGAAGAGCGCGGGATCGTCCGTATCCGCCAGCCCGATCGCCTCGATGCCCAGCTGACCTGCCCCGCAGACCCATCCGTGGTCCCCGACGACCAGTTCCGGCAGCCGCCCGCGCCCCTCCGCCGCCGACTCCAGAACAACCCTGACCGGCAACGGCGAATGGGTGTGTGCGCCGGTGTCACCACCAGGAGCCCGCGCGCCGGGTTCACGCACCATCGCGACTCCTCGTACGTAGTCGAGGTTGTACGTGCGTACGCCGAACCGGGTCGTTATGTCGATACATCGCCCCTGCGCAGGGGTGAGTACGGGGCACCCGGCCGCCGACAAAGCGCCTGCCAGCTCTACGTAGAAACCGAGCAGCCGGTGCGGATGTCCCGTCCCCAACAGCACCGGCGACCGCCGGACCGCCGCATGCGACAGCCGCCCGGCGAAGGCGTCCAGAGCCGCCAGGGTCCGCTCCGGATCGATCACATCATGGCCCGAAACATAAGCAGGATCGTCCGAAACACCACACTTCTCGGCCATCAAGCGAAGAAGATCGGGCTCCTCCCAGCACCGTTCGGGGTCGAGGCCGAGCGTCACCCGCGGGTCCCGGGCCGCGAAGAGCCGATAGCTCCGCAGACTCACTTCCCTCGACGTGGCCACGGGCCCGGCCAGCCGGGCCGCCAGCAGATGCGCACGCAGCGCTCCGGTGCTCAACACCCCACCGATGCTGCCCCAATCACCCGGACGGGGGGCCAGAAGCCCGGATACACCCCACCGTTGGCGTAACCCGGCGCAGTTGGCGCGACCCGGCCCGAGGCGGCACAGCCGACCGTTCGCCCCGCCCGCCATCGCACGGAGACGGCCGCACCGCGACAGCCGCCCCGCCCGCCTCAGGTCAGCAGCCCCCGCAACGGGAAGGCCGCCCGCCTGGTCGCCAGCACCGCCTGGTCCAGCCGGTCCGCGGGGTCGTACCCCTCCTCCCACGACTTCCACGAGGGAATACGCCCGTCCGTCATCCGGGCCGGCCCCGGCTGGCGGGTCCGCGCATAGACCTCGTCCCGCCACGAGGGCGGAATCACCGACTCGGGATCCACCGGCGCGTGCGCGGCAATCCCCACCAGATGGGTCCAGGCCCGCGGCACCACGTCGACCACCGCGTACCCGCCCCCGCCGAGCGCCACCCAGCGCCCGCCCTCCGCGTACTCATGGGCGAGATCGTGGCAGGCCGCCATCACCGCCCGCTGCGCGTCCAGCGACACCGCGAGATGAGCGAGCGGATCCTCGAAATGCGTATCGGCCCCGTGCTGACTCACCAGCACCTGCGGCCTGAAGTCCGCCAGCAGCTCCGGCACGACCGCGTGGAACGCCCGCAGCCACCCCGCGTCCCCCGTACCGGCCGGCAGCGCCACATTCACCGCACTGCCCGCACCCGCCCCGGAACCGGTCTCCTCCGGCCAGCCGGTCTGCGGAAAGAGCGTGCGCGGATGTTCGTGCAGCGACACGGTCAGGACGCGCGGGTCCTCCCAGAAGGCCGCCTGCACGCCGTCCCCGTGGTGCACGTCCACGTCGACGTACGCGATCCGCTCGGCACCCAGCTCCAACAGCCGTGCAATGGCGAGCGCCGGATCGTTGTAGATGCAGAACCCCGCCGCACCACCCGGCATGGCATGGTGCAGCCCGCCCGTGAAGTTCACCGCGTGCGCGGTCTCCCCACGCCACACCGCCTCGGCCGCGGCCACCGACTGCCCGGCGATCAACGCCGACACCTCATGCATCCCCGCGAACGCGGGATCGTCCACCGTCCCGAGCCCGTAGTTCTGATCGGCGTGCTTCGGATCCGCCGACGCGGCGCGCACGGCAGCCACATAGTCCTCGCGGTGCACCAGACGCAGCGTGGACTCCCCGGCGGGCTTGGCCGCCACCACGTCCACGGCCCCGTCGAGCCCGAACGCCCGCACCAGCCCCATCGTCAGAGCAAGTCTGACGGGGTCCATCGGATGACTTTCCCCGAAGTCGTAACCCGTTACTCCGTCATCCCACATCAACTGTGCGCGGCCGCTCATGCCCGCCACCGTATCGGGCAGGATCCGCACCGAACGACTTGGCGTACACGAGCGTCGCGAGCACCAGCACCATCGGTACCAGCATCGCTCCCCGGTAGCTCCAGGCATCCCCGAGCGCCCCCACCAGCGGCGACCCCACCAGAAAACCGACGTAGTTGAAGACATTCAGCCGTGCAATGGCCGTATCGCTCGCCCTGGGAAACATCCGCCCGGCGGCCGCGAACGTCTGCGGCACGATCACGCACAGACCGAGACCCAGCAGAGTGAACCCGAGCATCCCGACCCACGCACCACCGGCCAGCGCCACCACACCGAACCCGACAGCAGCCAGCACGCTCCCGGACCGCACCACGGTCACAGCCCCGAACCGCCGCACCCCGAAGTCCCCGACGGTCCGCCCCAGCAGCGTCGTCACCATGTAGATGTTGTACGGAACGGTCGACAGCTGCTCCGAGCTGCCCAGCACGTCGTGCACATACTTCGCGCTCCAGTTGGAGACCGTCGAGTCCCCGATGTACGTGAAGCTCATCACCAGGCAGAGCGGCATCAGCAACTTGAAGGAGACCGGAACGGCCCCCTTCCCCTGCCCCTCCACCGGCCCCGCCTCCACTGACGCGCCCTCGGCGTACCACCGGCTCCCGATGAACGCGGCGGGCAACAGCACGACAACCGCCGGAAGGTACGAGACCAGCAGCGACAGATCCCAGTGCGCCCCGGCCCACGCCATAGACGCCCCGGCGATCCCGCCCAGGCTGTACGCGGCATGGAATCCCAGCATGATGGAACGTCCGTACGCCCGCTGAAGACTGACCCCCATCATGTTCATGGAGGCATCGAGCGCTCCGACGGCAAGCCCGAACACCCCGAGCGCCAGAGCCGCCTCCCACAACACGCTCCCGGCCCCGGCACCGAGCAGCGCGAGCAGCACAACAGGCTGCGCCCACCTCAGTACGACCCGCGGCCGTACCCGCGCGACCACCTTCTCGGTGACCACGCTCCCCACCCCGGCCAGGATCGGCACCGCGGCCAGGAACACCGGCAACAGCCCGTCGGATATCCCATACCGGTCCTGGATGGCGGGGATCCGCGTCACGAGCAGGGCAAAGGTGACCCCCTGCACGAAGAAGCTCAGCGCGAGAGAGGCCCTGCCATACCGCAAGCGAGCATGTGTCATGGCCGCGAGCGTAAGACCACTCACTACCCATGGGTAGATGGATCAGACGAGCAATTCCCGGAGTTGGCTCATGTCGGAGAAGTGCCCGGTCACCCCGGCGAGCCGGTCCGCCGGCATCATCGACGTAAACCCGTACACATCCATCCCCGCAGCCCGGGCCGCCTCCACTCCGAGCGGGCTGTCCTCGATGACGACGCACCGCTCGGGAGGAACGCCCATCCGCTCGGCGGCATGCAGAAACAGATCGGGCGCCGGCTTTCCGTGCGCCACATCCTCCGCGCTGAAGATCCACTCTTCCTCGAACCACTGGTCGAGCCCGGTCTTGCGATGCCCGACCCGGATGCGCTCGTGGGTTCCGGAGGACGCAACGCAGTAGGCCACCCCGTCGACGACAAGCTTTCCCAGCACATCGTCGACGCCCGCCACGGGCTCCAGCTCCTGCTGGAACGCCGCGAAAATCCGTGAGTGCAGCGTCTCGTCGAAGTCCGAGGGCAGCTTCTCCCCGGTCCTTTCCTCGACGAGATCGTGCACCCGGTGCACGGCAGACCCCATGTAGTCGCGAAGGCATTCCTGGTACGAGGTCGGGTGGCCGAGCTCCGTGAGGTACTCGGACAGGATGGTGTTGGAGATCGGCTCGCTGTCCACGAGCACACCGTCGTTGTCGAAGATGACCAGTTCGTAGCGCATGGTCCGAGACTAGACGCTGTGAACGCAGAAAAGCCCCGTGCCACAAGGGCACGGGGCTCTCCAACAAAAGGAGTTCGGCGGCGTCCTACTCTCCCACAGGGTCCCCCCTGCAGTACCATCGGCGCTGAAAGGCTTAGCTTCCGGGTTCGGAATGTAACCGGGCGTTTCCCTAACGCAATGACCACCGAAACACTATGAAATTAACCAACACCGGAACAACACGGCCGTTCGTTATTTCAGAACAAACACAGTGGACGCGAGCAACTGAGGACAAGCCCTCGGCCTATTAGTACCAGTCAGCTCCACCCGTTACCGGGCTTCCACATCTGGCCTATCAACCCAGTCGTCTACTGGGAGCCTTAACCCCTCAAGGAGGTGGGAATACTCATCTCGAAGCAGGCTTCCCGCTTAGATGCTTTCAGCGGTTATCCTTTCCGAACGTAGCCAACCAGCCATGCCCTTGGCAGAACAACTGGCACACCAGAGGTTCGTCCGTCCCGGTCCTCTCGTACTAGGGACAGCCCTTCTCAATATTCCTACGCGCACAGCGGATAGGGACCGAACTGTCTCACGACGTTCTAAACCCAGCTCGCGTACCGCTTTAATGGGCGAACAGCCCAACCCTTGGGACCGACTCCAGCCCCAGGATGCGACGAGCCGACATCGAGGTGCCAAACCATCCCGTCGATATGGACTCTTGGGGAAGATCAGCCTGTTATCCCCGGGGTACCTTTTATCCGTTGAGCGACAGCGCTTCCACAAGCCACTGCCGGATCACTAGTCCCGACTTTCGTCCCTGCTCGACCCGTCGGTCTCACAGTCAAGCTCCCTTGTGCACTTACACTCAACACCTGATTGCCAACCAGGCTGAGGGAACCTTTGGGCGCCTCCGTTACTCTTTAGGAGGCAACCGCCCCAGTTAAACTACCCATCAGACACTGTCCCTGATCCGGATCACGGACCCAGGTTAGACATCCAGCACGACCAGAGTGGTATTTCAACGACGACTCCACAACCACTGGCGTGGCCGCTTCAAAGTCTCCCACCTATCCTACACAAGCCGAACCGAACACCAATATCAAACTGTAGTAAAGGTCCCGGGGTCTTTCCGTCCTGCTGCGCGAAACGAGCATCTTTACTCGTAGTGCAATTTCACCGGGCCTATGGTTGAGACAGTCGAGAAGTCGTTACGCCATTCGTGCAGGTCGGAACTTACCCGACAAGGAATTTCGCTACCTTAGGATGGTTATAGTTACCACCGCCGTTTACTGGCGCTTAAGTTCTCAGCTTCGCCAACCCGAAAGTCGGCTAACCGGTCCCCTTAACGTTCCAGCACCGGGCAGGCGTCAGTCCGTATACATCGCCTTACGGCTTCGCACGGACCTGTGTTTTTAGTAAACAGTCGCTTCTCGCTGGTCTCTGCGGCCACCCCCAGCTCAAGACGTAAAGCCCATCACCAGGAATGGCCCCCCTTCTCCCGAAGTTACGGGGGCATTTTGCCGAGTTCCTTAACCATAGTTCACCCGAACGCCTCGGTATTCTCTACCTGACCACCTGAGTCGGTTTAGGGTACGGGCCGCCATGAAACTCGCTAGAGGCTTTTCTCGACAGCATAGGATCATCCACTTCACCACAATCGGCTCGGCATCAGGTCTCAGCCTTAACG
>NZ_JBIBVN010000021.1:134095-136019 GCF_043080425.1 Streptomyces sp. NPDC015032
TCCGCGGCTGCTTCACCCGGCACACGACGCTCCCCTACCCATCCACACAGGCGTTAGCCCTCAACATGTGAATGACACGACTTCGGCGGTACGCTTGAGCCCCGCTACATTGTCGGCGCGGAATCACTTGACCAGTGAGCTATTACGCACTCTTTCAAGGATGGCTGCTTCTAAGCCAACCTCCTGGTTGTCTCTGCGACTCCACATCCTTTCCCACTTAGCGTACGCTTAGGGGCCTTAGTCGATGCTCTGGGCTGTTTCCCTCTCGACCATGGAGCTTATCCCCCACAGTCTCACTGCCGCGCTCTCACTTACCGGCATTCGGAGTTTGGCTAAGGTCAGTAACCCGGTAGGGCCCATCGCCTATCCAGTGCTCTACCTCCGGCAAGAAACACACGACGCTGCACCTAAATGCATTTCGGGGAGAACCAGCTATCACGGAGTTTGATTGGCCTTTCACCCCTAACCACAGGTCATCCCCCAGGTTTTCAACCCTGGTGGGTTCGGTCCTCCACGAAGTCTTACCTCCGCTTCAACCTGCCCATGGCTAGATCACTCCGCTTCGGGTCTTGAGCGTGCTACTCAACCGCCCTATTCGGACTCGCTTTCGCTACGGCTTCCCCACACGGGTTAACCTCGCAACACACCGCAAACTCGCAGGCTCATTCTTCAAAAGGCACGCAGTCACGACTGCATGTGCAAGCACACACAGCGACGCTCCCACGGCTTGTAGGCACACGGTTTCAGGTACTATTTCACTCCGCTCCCGCGGTACTTTTCACCATTCCCTCACGGTACTATCCGCTATCGGTCACCAGGGAATATTTAGGCTTAGCGGGTGGTCCCGCCAGATTCACACGGGATTTCTCGGGCCCCGTGCTACTTGGGTGTCTCTCAAACGAGCCGTCAATGTTTCAGCTACGGGGGTCTTACCCTCTACGCCGGACCTTTCGCATGTCCTTCGCCTACATCAACGGTTTCTGACTCGCCTCACAGCCGGCAGACTATGAAAAAGAGATCCCACAACCCCGCATGCGCAACCCCTGCCGGGTATCACACGCATACGGTTTGGCCTCATCCAGTTTCGCTCGCCACTACTCCCGGAATCACGGTTGTTTTCTCTTCCTGAGGGTACTGAGATGTTTCACTTCCCCTCGTTCCCTCCACACTGCCTATGTGTTCAGCAGCGGGTGACAGCCCATGACGACTGCCGGGTTTCCCCATTCGGACACCCCCGGATCAAAGCTCGGTTGACAGCTCCCCGGGGCCTATCGTGGCCTCCCACGTCCTTCATCGGTTCCTGGTGCCAAGGCATCCACCGTGCGCCCTTAAAAACTTGGCCACAGATGCTCGCGTCCACTGTGCAGTTCTCAAACAACGACCAGCCACCCATCACCTCACCTTCGCAAGCGAGTTCACTGGGGCCGGCGTTTGAAGGCAACCTTGCGGCCGTACCTTCAGACACCCAACAGCGCGCCCAGTACCCGGAATTCACCCGGTTCGCTTTCCACGCCCCGAGGGGCAGTACTTACGACCCGGTTGAACCACCAGGTACTGAATAGTCAACGTTCCACCCATGAGCTGACCACCGTCGAACATTTGCCGACGTAGTGGCTCTGGATCCCTTACAGGATCTAGATGCTCCTTAGAAAGGAGGTGATCCAGCCGCACCTTCCGGTACGGCTACCTTGTTACGACTTCGTCCCAATCGCCAGTCCCACCTTCGACAGCTCCCTCCCACAAGGGGTTGGGCCACCGGCTTCGGGTGTTACCGACTTTCGTGACGTGACGGGCGGTGTGTACAAGGCCCGGGAACGTATTCACCGCAGCAATGCTGATCTGCGATTACTAGCAACTCCGACTTCATGGGGTCGAGTTGCAGACCCCAATCCGAACTGAGACCGGCTTTTTGAGATTCGCTCCG
>NZ_JBIBVN010000022.1:0-101529 GCF_043080425.1 Streptomyces sp. NPDC015032
GTGGGGTCGGATGCCACCGGGCCGAACACGTCGGGCTCGGCCCGCAGCATGGCGACATCGGCGAGGCAGTCCCCGCCCAGGGCGACTCCGAGCGCGACATCCAGCAGGATCTTGCCCGGGTCGTGCACTGTCCGCGGCTTGCGCCACGGCACCAATGCCGTCGATATCGCGGTGTCCAGACCGCACTTGCGGACCGTCTCGACCAACAGCACCGCCCCGGCCCGCGAGACGGTCCCCTTGCCACCGCCCTCGACGCGGACACGCGGGTACAACCCGATACGCTTACTCACCTGGAGAATGCTTCTTTCCGTGCAGCCAACAGGACCCTAGACAAGTCCCATCGTTGCAGGTCAGGGGCACTCTCCGCTTATTTGATCAAGCATCGGACAACCCACCTCGCGAAAGCCCGAGGTTAGGCCGCTCGGGCAACCCACCCTGGCCCCGGCCCACCTGGGACGGAGCGGGTACAGCCTACCCGGCCCTACGTCTTGGACAGGTGCCGTGGCCCACACGGGGTCCACTGGCCCTGTTTCCGCGCTCCAGAGCTACCGCTCTCCATCAGCATCCGCCCGCCGGCCCACGCCGACACCTGGAAGCCTACGGATGTGCCAGCATCCCCGGGGCGAAGGACCTCCACTGGGTCCCACGTCCACGCACGCCCTCAGGAGTTGCGACCCTCCGATCCGTACGATCGGGCACCCCTCCACGGGAAGTGCCGACGGTTTCCAACTCCCGCTCGGGTTGGCGGCGCGTTCCAGAACGGGATGGATACTGGCGAGCGGGGCTACGCCGTCCCGGCGGATCAGCTATTCGGGTTGAACCCAAGGTGTGCCTCAACCCGTAACGGTTGCGGTGTGCGCATGGGAACAGGCTGATCGCCGAGCGGCGGGCTTTTCGCGAGCCTGGAAGGAAAGCTCGTCGAGCGACTGGCCCTCGACATCATCTTTCAGACGCCCTCTACCTGTTCTCGCTATTACCGAAGCCGCGTTCCGATCCTCGCACGTTTTCCAATACCTTTTTCCCTTGATTGTCAATCAGTCGCGTTACCAATTCTTGTCCAACTCCGAACACTATCGCCCAGGCAGCAATCTGCGGGGCAGAATCCAGATCCGTCAGGCCGGGAATAAATCGACCATGAATTAATATAATCCCAAAAAGGGCCGACAGGGCTCCTGCAGGTAGCCTCAAAAGTATGAGCATTACAGGAATCGAATATGGAGTGGTTGTGCCCTGGATTTTCCGAATGGCCACTGCGCCAGCGAAGGCCGCTGCGCCGGCGCCTATCCCCTCCACAAGCAAGGCGTCCGCCTTGCCGCCATTTTTTCCTGTTGGGCAAACTTGTCCACCCGGAGGGTTGAAGCACAGGAGGAGATTTATTGCCGCACCACCCTTGAGGCTCCAGAAAATGAAGAGTGCGGCGATGAAACTGGTCGCGAAAACTGCAGAGAGGAGAATATTGCGAAAACTGCGCGCTTTTGCCCTCTCCGTTTCTTCCGCTTCGTGTGCTGCCAGCAGGGTGGCGACGGCCAACTCCCTTAGGTCTGGCCCCATTTCTTGACCATTAGTTGTCAAGCGGCCCTCCAGAGCCGCTAGCCTCGGATCATCCCGCCCGAGGTGCTGCCTGGCCTGAGCCAGGACGACGGTACCAGCCCATTTAAGCTCGTTTTCGTCGTCAGGCACCAGCTTGAGAAGCTTCACTTCGGCCTTGTGTATATTAGAGTACGCGCGGTCAATATGCGAACCGGTCAGGGAGCCGGTCAGGATCGAAATTGGGCCCGCCCGCCCTCCGGCCGCATTTCGAGCCGCATCCAGATGGGTCCTTATCTTCTCTGCGATCTTTCGATCTTCTTCCGGTAAACCAGTCTCCAACCTCCTGTTAAGCAGTGCCTGGAGGTGAGCTACATGCGCAGTAGTGCGCTGAGCCCAGGAAGATCTCCTTCTTTTTCCGGCCACATCATTGTCACTGTCAGGATCTGCGCCCGGATCATTTTGCTCATCATTAGTACAGGAAGGAAGGATTTGGGCAATCTTGCCTTTCAGGGACATCATGACTCCGTCTGAGCATTGATTCAAAGTGGAGGCCCCTGGGATTGCCCCGTCCCGGTTACACGCGCGCAGCGGAATTCCAAGGCGGGAGTGCAGCACGGCGGCGCACGGGACAATTTTCACCAGGTCGTGCAGTGCTCGCATTGAACTGATGGGCGCAAAGCGGAGGGACGTCCGCATACTGGATGTATTCGGACGTTCCGACAACGCGGCGAGGATGGGGCCTCCCCTGCTCGAGCGCAGCCGAGAGCTTGGGAAGTAGCTGTCGTCGTGCGCACGCCAGGGATTACGGGACAGCCCTTAGTACTCGCTATGGGCCGTCGACGACGAGGGCTTCTGCCTCCCCCTGCGGTGCGCCTACCGCGCCGCTCCTCGCCCCGCCGTCACCCAGCGACTATCGGGGCAGGAGCGGCGTGCGAGGCAGGGCACCACTTGCCACCTGGTAGGCCAAGTCAGCCCGGGATAGCCGCCAGATCCTGACGCAGTTGGTCAAGCGTGAACCCATCAGGGTCGGGGCGACTGGGGTCCGTCCACTGGCCGCTGAGTACCGCATATGCCTCATCGCAGTACGTCTGGAAGAACTGCCAGGTCATCGCGTGGAGTTGTCCCCACGTGACGCAAAAAAGCTGGGTGGGGGTGTATCCGATGACCGGGACGCAGTGGCCGCCCCAGCTGTTCGGCGCGCCCTCTCCGACCGGACCGCCGGGCGGCACCATCCAGACGTTCTGTTGCTTGGCCGTATCCGGCAGTGCCAGCCCGATGTAGGCGCCCCCGAAGAGCGCTATCGCGTCGCGGATGTGCTCGGTGTTACCCGGCTCGCAGGCGGCAAACGCAAAAATCTTGTTGCCGCCGATGCCCTGGTTGCGCCAGTAGACCAGCGCCTGGAGCATATTGGTTCCCTGATCGGTCGAGGGATCGCTGGGGCTAAACCCGGCGATGGCCGTGTAGGCATCGAGGGCCTCTTTCTCGTTGGGCTCGAATTCCGCGGGCCCTTCGTAGGCCGACCAGTTCTGCTCCAGGTGCAGGGCAGCAGCTTCCACACAGTCTCCGTATTGGATGTTGCCGAGTGCCTCCCAGTCCTGCACCTTGTCCGTCCAGGATTTCGCGATCGGAGCCGGAGGCAGAGTGGTTTCGAGGTATTGCGCGAAGTTCAGTGTGCGTCTGTCGATCTTGGCCGGCGCCTTGCCAAGACGTCCTATACCTGGGTGCCCGTTCCTGTTTGACATGGGAACTCCTTGACGAACTCGGTTCAGTTCGGTCGGTCCATTGTCCGTCGGTCACTCCGTACGGACTTTCGCTCGCACATCCATATAAACCAGAGAGCAAGGGTGGGGCATTTTTGTGTACCCCAAGTGGGTGTAGAACTGGTGCGACCTCCCCGTTGGCCCTGCGGTTTCATTTGATCAGGCTGCGCCGAGTTTGATCGGTACGGTCAGCGCGGCACGGCGCCGCTGCACCTGCTCCTAAGGGCTCGCACAGAATCAAGGTGTTCCTTCGCGTGGTGCGGCACGTTGTTGTGATATGAGCGTCTCCAAAGAGGTTCGTGGTCAACTCACGGCAAAGTTCGGGGTGTTGTTCCCGCATCTGGACGAGCGGCAGCGGCGGCTGATGATGGGGGCCGAGGCCCGGATCCTGGGGCACGGCGGTATCCGGGCGGCGCGCGATCACCGACGGATCGGGCACGTACGTCGCCGAGCCCCGGCAGCGGGTGCGGGTGGTCCGTTCGTCGGCGCGGGAGCAGCGCGACGGTTCGCCGTTCCGGGCGGACATGAAGGCTGTGGGCAGGCAAGGGGACTGGGAGAGCCGGACCGACGCCAAGGTCCCCGCCCCGGCGGAGATCGCGGCCCGCCTGGGTATCGCCGAGGGCGATCTGTGTGTCCGCACGGCGTACGAGTTCCTGGCCGACGGCAGGCCGGTGCAACTGTCGACGAGTTGGGAGCCCTACGACCTCACCGCCGGCACCCTCGTCGTCCTCCCCGAGGGAGGGCCGCACGCCGGGACGGGCGTCGTGAACCGCATGGCCGCGATCGGCATCACCGTCAGCCACGCCGTGGAACAACCGGAGCCGCGGCAGGCGATCGCCGAGGAGGCATCACTTCTGGGCATCCAGAAGGCCGGTCTCGTCACGCACATCCGGCGGACGTACTACAGCGACCAGGGACGGCCCGTGGAGACAGCGGACATCGTCGTGCCTGCCGCTCACTGCGAGATCGTCTATGAGATCCCGATCAACCGGTAACCGCGGTAACCAACGGGCGTCCGCTGCCCTGTGGATCCCCTCAACCCGGGTCAGCCCGTGCCCCACGCGTGCCCCTTCCGTGCCCGATCGGGCGGGAAACCACGGGAAGACACGGTGGCCGACGGGCAGCGAACAGCACAACGGCCCCCGACCGTCATACCTGGTCGGAGGCCGTTCACCTGCGCGGTGGGTGTGGGATTCGAACCCACGGTGACGCTCTCACGTCACGACGGTTTGCAAGACCGTTCTCCTAAGCCGCTCGGGCAGCCCACCCCGCGTCATCGGTCCGTGGACCGCGGTTGACTCGAAGACAGCCTGGCCGGTCAGCTGTCGCCCTTGCGCTCCCCCAGGGTGACTTCGGTCGTTGCCGTCCTGCCGTCGCGCTTGTAGGTCACGGTCACCCGGTCGCCGGGCTTGTGGGTCCAGATCTCGCCGATCAGGGTCGGGCCGCTGTCGATCACGGAGTCGTTGAACTTCGTGATGACATCGCCCGCCTTGAGACCGGCCCTGTCCGCGGGGCCGTCCTTCGACACGGCCGCCGTGCCGCCCGCGCCCTGGTTGGAGATGACCGCGCCACCGTTCTTGTCATCCATCATGACCGTGGCCCCGATCACCGGGTAGACCGGCTGGCCGGTCTTGATCAGTTGCTGGGCGACGTTCGTCGCCTGGTTGATCGGGATCGCGAAACCGAGGCCGATCGAGCCCGCCTGGGTCTGGCCGACACTGTTGCCGGTCGACTGGATGGCGGAGTTGATGCCGATGACCGCGCCGCGCGAATCGAGCAGCGGGCCACCGGAGTTGCCCGGGTTGATCGACGCGTCGGTCTGCAGGGCGCTCATGTACGAGTTGCTGCCACCGGACCCGTCACCGGAGGCGACCGGCCGGCTCTTGGCGCTGATGATGCCCGTGGTCACCGTGTTGGACAGACCGAACGGGGCGCCGATCGCGATCGTCGAATCGCCGACCGCGACCTGGTCCGAGTTGCCGAGAGACAGCGGGGCGAGCCCCGACGGCGGGTTCTTCAGCTTCAGAACCGCGACGTCGTACCCCTGTGCCCGGCCGACCACCTCGGCGTCGTACTTCTTGCCGTTCGAGAACGTCGCCGTGAGCTGGCCGTTGTCCGCCGCGGAGGCCACCACGTGGTTGTTCGTGAGGATGTGGCCCTGCTTGTCGTACACGAAGCCGGTGCCCGTACCGCCCTCGCCGTCACCGCCCTGCGCATCGATGGTGACCACGCTGGGCAGCGCCTTGGCCGCCACACCCGCGACCGTGCCCTGGTCGCGCTTGAGGTCCCGCGGGTTGCCCGACGCCGAGACCGTGGTCGAGCCGGAGCCGCCGTTCCGGTCGGCCGCCCAGTAGCCGAGGGCACCGCCGATACCGCCCGCGACCAGCGCCGCCGCCACCACCGCGGCCACCAGTCCGCTCGTGCCCCGCTTGCGCGGGCCTTCGGGGGAATGGAGCGGGGCCGGGGCGCCCCAGACCGGACCGCCGCCGTCCGCGCCGTGGTGCGCGTACGCGGGGACGGCGGGAGGGGGCGGGGGCCAGTTGGCCTCGGCGGCCGACTGGAACCCGGGGGGAGGCGTGGGCGGGACGGGAGCCATGTGAGCGGTCGCGGCGGCCGGTTCCTCCGACGGGGGGAACGGCTGCTGCGCCTGGGACGGCTGCCGCGCGGTCGCCGCGTCCGGCGCCTCCGGGTGCGCCGGGGCGGGCGGGGACGCGTGTGTGCTCTTGGGCGGCCCCTGAGGAGCGTCGGCCGGCACTGGAGGTGCGGACGGAACGGACGGAACGGCCTCGGCCGCGGTGCCCTCGTTGCCCTCGTTCTCTGTGCTCACAGCTCTTTACTCCTTGGTTCCACATCATTTTCGGCAAGAGATCCGCTGTGTACGTGTCCTGGGACAGCATTTCCCAAGGCACGTCAGGCCACTGTAAGCAGGACCTGTGCATCCGCACACCAATCTTTACATCCGGCAAAAAGGACTCCGGGCGCGGGGCACGCGCAACCGCCGCGCAAGCTGTATCCAGCACTCACTCCTCGGTGACACGATGACGCAGTGACCCATGCACGGCAGCAATCCACGCACCACCCCATCCAGGTCATCGCCCACCGGGGCGCGTCCGACGACGCCCCCGAGCACACCCTGGCCGCATACCGGAAGGCGATCGAGGACGGTGCCGATGCCCTGGAGTGCGATGTACGGCTCACCGCCGACGGCCACCTCGTCTGTGTACACGACCGCCGGGTGAACCGCACCTCCAACGGCCGCGGGGCCGTCTCCACGCTGGAGCTCTCCGAGCTCGCCGCGCTCGACTTCGGGTCCTGGAAGGACCGCGAGGAGTCGGAGTCCCCGGACTGGGACCCGGTGCCGGGAGAGCTCACATCCGTACTCACCCTGGAACGGCTGCTCGAACTGGTCGCCGAGACCCGGGCCGCCGGACGCCCGCTCCAGCTGGCCATCGAGACCAAGCACCCGACCCGCTGGGCGGGCCAGGTCGAGGAGCGGCTGCTGCACCTGCTGAGGCACTTCGAACTCGACGCCCCGCCGACCGGCGGCCCGTCACCGGTACGGATCATGAGTTTCTCGGCACGCTCCCTGTACCGCGTCCAGGCCGCGGCCCCCACGCTGCCCACCGTCTATCTGATGCAGTTCGTCTCGCCACGCCTGCGGGACGGACGGCTCCCGGCCGGGGCGCGGATCGCCGGTCCGGGGATGAGGATCGTGCGAAGCAACCCCGGCTACATCGAGCGCCTGCACCGCGCGGGCCATCGGGTACACGTCTGGACGGTCAACGAACCGGAGGATGTCGAACTCTGCGTCGAACTCGGCGTCGAGGCAATCATCACCAACCGCCCGAAACAGGTTCTGGCACAACTCGGACGCTCCTGACATCCGTTACACGGTGTACACCGGCGCATTCGAACCGTATTCGATCGTCGCGAGTGCGTCACTGGCAGTCGATTGGCCGGTTTCCGGTCCAGTCCAGGGGGGCATCCACACCGTGGCGTGGGGGCAAAGGAGGTCTCGGGGGTGGCGTTGGTGGTGGCACAGGAAGTGCCCACGTCGTCGAGCATGGCCGTACCCCATGGCCCTGCGGGCGTGGGTCAGGCGCGGCACCGGATGCGCGAGCAACTGCGCAGTCACGGGGTGCCGGATTCGGTTGTCGACGATGCTGTATTGATCCTTTCCGAACTACTCAGCAACGCCTGTCGGCACGGCAGGCCGCTGGGGCGACACACGGATGTGGGGGACGGCGACGTCCGCGCCGCATGGCACGTGGACAGAACGGGCGGGCTGACCGTCGAAGTGACGGACGGAGGCGGTCCGACCCGACCAGTTCCGGCCACACCGTCAGTGACGGCGCGCGGCGGCCGCGGGCTCAACATCATCAGCGCGCTCGCCGAGGAGTGGGGCGTACGCGACAGCGTGACCGGGGAGGTCACCGTCTGGGTCCTCGTCAGCGAGGGACACGGGCGGATGTCCGGGGTACCGGCCGTGCCGGGGTTCGACGGGCTGAGCTTCGCGGATGCCTTCGACGACGTGGGCTGACGTCCCCGTACGGGTACGGAAGTGTGCGAGGTCCGCGTTACAGCACCCGCGCCAGCCTTCATACCGGCGGACACACCGACCTTCATACCGGCGGGCGCATGCACCGGCGTTCATCCCGACGGGCGCACGCACCGGCATTCCTGTCTGCGGGCAGGCGTACGCACGGGCGTTCCACACCCCCTGTCACCGGGGCACGCGGGCGCGTGTGTCCCGGACGTGACACGGGCCGCTAGGCTCGCGGCCCAGACCGCACTGTCGCAATCGGGAGAAAGCCCACCATGGCCAAGAAGCGCCCTCAGACCAAGGCCGGGAAGCAGCAACTCAAGGACGGCGAGATCCCGGTGGTCGGGGCTCGTGAGCCCTGCCCGTGCGGTTCGGGCCGCCGCTACAAGGCGTGCCACGGCCGCGCCGCCGCCCATGCCGTGACCGAGCTGGTCCACCGCCCCTTCGAGGGTCTGGCCGGTGAATGCGACTGGGTCGCCCTGCGCGAGCTGGTGCCCGCCGCCACGGTCGAGCTGACGCTGAAGGACGGGCTGCCCGAGGGCGTGCCCTCCGTGACGATGGCGACCGTCCTGCCGATGGCATGGCCCGCGCTCCGCCGCGACGACGGTTCGGTGCTGCTCGCCCTGCAGAACGACACCCCGTCCGGTGACCTCAGCCGTGACCTCGCGGACACGTTGCAGCGGGCGCTGGCCGCCGAGCCCGGTTCGCCCGTGACGGCCCGGCGCGCACCGGCCGACGGTCCGCGGCTGCAGGACGTGCTCGACCCCGGTGCGGCGTTCGAGCCCGTTGTCCACTCCGGCTTCGAGTTCTGGGTCCCGGACGCGGAGAACGCCACGCCCGAGGTTGCCGCGTCCCTGGAGCGCGCGAACGAGGCGGCGCTCCCGACCACACGGCTCTCCGGTGTGGACGCCGCGTACTGGTGCGAAACCCCGGAGAAGAACCACCTGCGCTGGGTCATGTCCCACCCCGAGGAGCGGCTCCTCGACGCGCTCGCCCGGCTGCATGCCGCCGGCACCTCCTCGCTGGGCGAGGGGACGCGGCTGGTCGGCTCCTTCCGGGCGCACGGGCTGATGGTCCCGGTCTGGGATCTGCCGAGTGCGATGGGAGCCGCGGAGTGCGAGAAGCCCGCGTCCGAACTCGCTAAGCGGCTGACCGCGGCGCTGGCTTCGGACGCGCCGCTCACCGCCGAGGAGCGGCGGGCCCGCGGCGGGCTCACCAACCGCCAAGTGACGCTCAGCTGACAGTGACGACCCTCGGGGTCGCAAGGTGACACGCGTCACAACTCCCCGTACTCGTAGGTAAATCGCTGTCCGAATACACGAGATCGAATTTGCGAACGGCAGATCTCTTGTTACCGTTCTGGAAGCCCGGTCGCTGGTGCATCCCCCGTCGCCAGCGACCGGGCATCCTCATTTCCGGGTACGGCGCGCAGCGCACGCCGGGGCGCGCGAGCCCGCGCACGAACCCCGGCCGGTACGGCTCGGAGCCACCGCCCCCGGAGCCGCCGCCCCCTCGACGGCCGAATCCGGCTTCCCGGCATCCGCGCGCCACCGTCAACGTCAACCCAGCGGGCCAGAAACCGGATTGACGACCCGTCCGCCCCGGTCGAGATCCGTCCCGGTCGAGGTCCGCTCCCGGTCGAGACCGGACACCACAAATGCCCTACGAATAACCCTCCCCGGCATTAGTCGAATGGATTTTCGAAGAATCCGTCGAGAAGGCTTCGGAAGTTCCACCAGAAAGCCCCGCGCCAGCGCTCTTTGCAGCGGCAGACTTTGCAAGGACCGATGGGAGAACGGGGTCGGGGAGAACCGGGACGGAGAGAGGATCCGGAGAAATACGCACAGCCTCATCCGTATACCCCCGTCCTCGTCAGCCCCGCCAGCCCCATCAGCACCGTCAGCATCATCGATACCTGTCGGATTCGCCCGAATTCCTGACGACTCGACGGGGATAACGACGGAATACGAACATCTCGGCGCCACACGTCTCTTTTGTCCCGGGCACTCAGGGTTCCGGGCGCCCGGGCCCGCTCACGTCCGAGCGTGTGAGTCGGCCCGTCCGTCAGCGTGTGAGCCGGCCCGGGCGTCAGTAGGCGAGCCGACTGCCGCCGTCCGGTGCGCCGTTGCTCGCCTCGACCAGCGCATCGAGCACCGCCCCCACGTCCGGCAGCCACGGCGCGGCAGGTCCGGCGACGGCACCCCGATTCGAGCCCGACCGGGGCCCCGGCGCGGGAGCCCGTTCCCAGCGCACCTGCCCCGCCGCCACCTCGGACGGTGGAAGGACGAGGTAGCCGCCCTCACCATGGAACCGCAGCGAACTGGGCACCCAGTCCTGGGCGTGCAGCAGCTCGCCGAGCCGTTCGAGGGTGTACGGGGCGACCAGCAGCGACCACCGGGTCGGCGTCGCCACCACGGGGCCGAGCCGCGTGCCCATCCGGTCCAGATCGGCCAGCGCCCGGGCGGCGGCCACGGCCGGCAGGCTCAGCGCGCACGGGGCGTGTCCGCCGGTGGCCAGCACGATCGGAGCGGTGGGCCGGTTCGACCACCACCACCGCACCATGCGCTCGTCGGTGGTCGCCGCGAGGAGACCGGGATCGAAGGGGTGTGCGCCGGGTACGACGCACTCGGGATCGGGGCAGGCGCAGCCACGGCCGCGGTCACCGCGGCCACCGGCCGCCTCCAGCCCCACTCCGGGGAGCACGGGCCACCGCCATGCCGTGGCACAGGTCAGGGCCGCGTCGAGCTGGGCGGGCCTCCCTTTGCGCCGGAGCCGGAGCCTGCGTCGCCTTCCGAGGATCTCGCGCATGAGCGCTCGTTCCTTTCCGTTGAACGCCGAGGGTCCACATCACACCACGCGCGCATCACAACACGCGTCCATCTCTTCACTGTGCGTACATGCTCTTCAAACCTGCGGTACGGGTGGATCGTCGGTACCGAGCATGGGCCGAGCCGGGTCGAGCAGGGGGCGGGACAGGTCCGGACACCATCGTGGCGAGGAGCGGCGCACGTATCGCGCCTGTCGCCTTGAGGTACAGACCCCGCCACTCGGGGTGGGGCGTGGCCGTCACAGAAGAGGACGCCCGGGCCCACTGCCGGGTTCCGGGGCGATCAGAACTGCCCCTGGCCATCATCGATTTACGTACCCAGCATGCCCGAAATGACGCTTCCTCCGGGACTTCACCCCGAGAACACCCCCTTGTCGAGCACGCCCAGTCGACCGCAAATGGCCGTCACGGGCTGCGATTTTTAGCCAACTTAGCAGTCGTTCGGACACCACAAATCCCGTAGGGACAATGCTGGACATCGCCTTACTTGTGCGTGTACATGTGGGTGCTACGTGTACATGTGGATGCACTGATAGCGACGCAGAATGACATGGGGGTTTGCGATGCTATTCGACGAATCGCACCGGTGGGAAAGCCGACTGTCATGAGCGCCCCGCACCTGCCGAAAGTGGCTGGAATCGATCCCACGGTTCCTGTTTCAGCGCACACTGCCGGTTCTCTGTCCGGAGTACCGGCCGCCCCCGGATCATTCATCCAGGACCGGCTGGCCGGCTGGGTCTCCGATCTCACCACGCTGCACGAACTCACCGAGCGACTGGCCAGGACCAGCACGCTCGACGACGCACTGCACGAACTGCTTGACGCCGGAGCCACCCTGGTCGGAGCCCGCCGCGGACTCGTCGTCTTCGAACCGTCCGACCGCCGCGGCCCCGTCAGCACTATCGGCCTCGGACTCGCCCACGCCGAGCTCGGGCACATGGAGACGGTGCCACGCAGCGCCACCTCCTACGGCCGGATCCTAGAAGGGCTCCCGGACACCGAAGGGGCGCGGACCACCTCCGACCTGCTCGGTGACACCGGCCTCGACCCCCGCCGCCGCGAGGTCGCCACCCGCCTCGGCTACGCCGCCAGCTACGCCCTGCCGCTCACCGCCGAAGCGACCGGCAGGCTCGGTGCCGCCGTCTGGCTGTACGACGAACCCGCCGAACCACTGGAACGCCAACGCCATCTCATCGCCCTCTACGCCGGGCACGCCGGCGAGCATCTGGCCAGGCTGCTGGAGCTGGAGCGCGCCAGGGCCGATGTCGCCACCGTCACGGAGGAGTTGCTGCCCACCCGACTGCCCCGGGTCACCGGCGTACAGCTGGCCGCACGCCACCGTGCAGCCCCGCTGGGAGGCGGCGACTGGTACGACGCGCTGGCCCTGCCGGAAGGCGCGCTCGGTCTCGCCGTGGGCTCGGTGGACGGCTCCGGGCCCAGCGCCCTGGCCGCCATGGGCCGGCTGCGCGCCGGTCTGCGGGCGTACGCCGTGATGGAGGGCGAGGATCCGGTCGCCGTGCTCTCGGATCTGGAACTGCTGCTGCGGCTCACCGAACCCGCCCGTTCCGCGACCGCCCTGTTCGCCTACTGCGAACCCGCCCGCCACAAGATCCTGCTGGCCGGTGCGGGCCACACCCCGCCGCTCGTGATCGGCGACCAACGCACCGAGTTCATCGAGACCTCGGTCTCCGCGCCGCTGGGCATGCTCGCCTGCTGGGAGGCGCCCAGCGTGGAAATCACCCCGGCGCCCGGCGAGACCGTACTCCTCTACACCGACGGGCTGCTGCGCCGTACCGGCGACTCGATGGACCGGGCGTTCGCACGGCTCCACTCGGCGGCGGCGCGCGTGCCGAAGGCGCTGCGCGACGACGCCGGATCCGTCGCCGACCATGTGCTGCGGACCGTCCTGCCGGACGGTCTCGACCAGGACGACAGCACGGAGGACGTGGTCGTTCTGGCCGCGCGCTTCGGCTGAGAGCCGTGCGTCCCGCCCCGGTCGGCCGAAGGGGGTCCGGGCAACGTCCTCGGTCCGCTCCGGCCAGGCTGTGTAACAGGTCTTCCGGCCCTGTGCCCCCTTCCGTACGCCCGTACGATGGACGGGGTCCAGTGTCGTATCAAGGAGAGACAAGTCGTGGCTGAGGAGCTCACCCCGGAGACCCCGGAGACCGAAGAAGAAGCGACGGTCAAGCAGCGGAAGAACGGCCTGTACCCGGGCGTCTCCGATGAACTCGCCGCGAACATGAAGTCCGGTTGGGCCGATACCGAACTCCACGGCCTCGAACCGATCGCCCAGGCCGAGCACGCCGCCGCCCGCCGCGCCGCGCTCTCCGCGCGTTTCCCCGGTGAGCGCCTGGTCATCCCCGCGGGCAACCTGAAGACCCGCTCCAACGACACCAAGTACGCCTTCCGCGCCTCCACCGAGTACGCGTACCTCACCGGCGACCAGACCCAGGACGGCGTCCTCGTCCTGGAGCCCACCCGGGACGGGCACGAGGCGACCATCCACCTGCTGCCGCGCTCCAACCGCGAGAACGGCGAGTTCTGGCTCGACGGCCAGGGCGAGCTGTGGGTGGGCCGCCGCCACTCCCTCGCCGAGGCCGAGCAGCTGCTGGGCATCCCGGCGAAGGATGTGCGCGAGCTGCCGGCCGCGCTGACCGAGGCCACCGGCCCGGTCCGCAATGTCCGCGGCCACGACGCCGGCATCGAGGCCGCGCTGACCGACAAGGTCACCGCCGAGCGCGACGAAGAACTGCGCGTCTTCCTCTCCGAGGCCCGGCTGGTCAAGGACGCCTTCGAGATCGCCGAACTGCAGAAGGCCTGCGACGCCACCGCACGCGGCTTCGAAGACGTCGTGAAGGTCCTCGACAAGGCCGAGGCGACGAGCGAGCGCTACATCGAGGGCACCTTCTTCCTGCGCGCCCGCATCGAGGGCAATGACATCGGCTATGGCTCGATCTGCGCGGCCGGCCCGCACGCCACCACCCTGCACTGGGTGCGCAACGACGGCCCGGTGCGCCCCGGCGAGCTGCTGCTGCTCGACGCCGGTGTGGAGACCAATGACCTCTACACCGCCGACGTGACCCGCACCCTTCCGATCAACGGCACGTTCACGCCACTGCAGCGGAAGATCTACGACGCGGTGTACGAGGCGCAGGAAGCGGGTATCGCGGCCGTCAAGCCCGGTGCCGACTACCGCGACTTCCACGACGCGGCACAGCGCGTACTCACCGAGAAGCTCGTCGAGTGGGGCCTGCTGGGCGACCTGTCCGTGGACAAGGTCCTGGAGCTGGGCCTCCAGCGCCGCTGGACGCTGCACGGCACCGGCCACATGCTCGGCATGGACGTCCACGACTGCGCCGCCGCACGCACCGAGACGTACGTCAACGGAACACTGGAGCCCGGTGTCTGTCTGACGGTCGAGCCCGGTCTGTACTTCCAGACCGACGACCTGACCGTCCCCGAGGAGTACCGGGGCATCGGCGTCCGGATCGAGGACGACATCCTCGTCACCGAGGACGGGAACCGGAACCTCTCCGACAAGCTGCCGCGCCGGGCCGACGAGATCGAGGCGTGGATGGCCCAGCTCAAGGGCTGAGTCCCGCCTCACGGAGACAGGTCCTCCACGCGTCGAAGGGCGCCCCGCTCAGGACACCATGAGCAGGGCGTCCTTCCGCCATTTCAGGACCTTGTCGAAGCTCACCACGGCACCGCGGCCGGGACGGTTGCCGAAGTGGACGTGATCGGCGAGCTGCTCGATCAGACAGAGCCCCCGGCCGTCCTCCGCGCCGAGCGGCGGGTACTGCGGGGGATCGTGCCGCTGCGCGGACGTGCGCAGCGTGCGCCGGGCGGGGAAACCCGGTCCCGAATCGGCGACCTCGATACGGCACTTCTCACCGTCCAGATACGCGGTGACCCGGTACTGTCCGGAGGCTCTCCCGGGCAGCTCGTCCCATACGTCCCACGGGTCCCGGCCGACGCTCTGTTCCTCCTGGACCTTGTGGTCGCCACCGTGTTCGACGGCGTTCGCGCAGGCCTCGGTGAGCGCGACCGACAGATCGAAGGAGATGTCCGGATCGACGCCGGCGGTCTCCATCGTGCCCAGCAGGAAACGACGGGCGAGCGGAACGCTCGCAGCCTCACGCCGCAAATGGAGGGACCACCAGATGCTCATGCTCCAGCCTCCTGGCTGCGGCTCGACATACCGATACGTATTGCCGCGCGGGGCCGTTCGTAAGCGCGGACCGGATGTGACACCGCTCATTCGGCGGATACCAGCGTTCCCCGCACCCGTGTATGCCCGGCCCGGCCGATCGTCCCGACCGGTGCCCGGATCCGGCCACGACACCGGCATCCCGCGTCCCATCGGACGGAAGGCAACCTTCCGGACCTGCCGCGCGGAAGTCCGGGGTACGGTGCGATGATGGCCCCGCCATGTCTATGCCCGTCGCACGCGCCGGAGCCGGTCTGCGGCTCCTGAGGGCCGCGGTGTTCACCGCGGTCTGTGTCGTGCTGTCCGCGGCAGGTCACTCCCTGGCTTCCTGCGCGGCCGTCCCCTGGTGGACGCTGCTCGCCGGCTTCCTGGGGGTCTTCGCGGTGGCGGCACCGCTCGCCGGACGCGAGCGTTCACTACCGTCCATCGCCACCGCGCTGGCCGGCGGACAGCTCGCCCTGCACACCCTCTTCGGCATGAGTACGCACGCCGCCCCGACGGACACCGCCGCGGGCGACGACACGCTGATCAGGTTCGCGGCAAGCCTCGTCTGCGGCATGGGACCGGCGCAGCTGAACGCCGCCGAAGCGCACCGCATCGTCACCACCGCGGGCATCGACCCGGCGTCGGTGGCGGCCCGCGGACACCAGCACATGGCCTCCGCAGCCGGCTCGGATCCGGCCGGCCTCACCGGGCTGCTGCCAAGCCTGCCCATGCTGCTCGGCCACCTGCTGGCCGCCGTGGCCACCGGCTGGCTGCTGCGGCGCGGCGAGATCGCCCTGTTCCGGCTGGCCCGGCTGTCCGCGCACGGCGCCCAGCAGCTCGCGGCCGGCGCCCGGCTGCGAGCGCTGCGCGCCGCGCTCGCACTCGTGAACGCCCTGCGCGCCGGACTGCCCGGCGCCCCGGCGACCGGGCCGCGCACCCTCCGTACCGCAGTCGACGCCCCGGCTCTCGCCGCCGGGGACCCGTTGCAGCACTTGGTGATCAGGCGCGGGCCTCCCCCCGCATACGCACTCGCAGCCTGACGCGACGCCCTCCACCCGGTGCACGCACCACTCGGCATGAGCGCCACCCGGCGTACGAGTCGTGCACGCACGCCGCACGTGGGGAAGAAGTGTCGCGATACCGCCGCGCACCCGCGCGCCGGACCACCTTTCGTGCTTCCGTGGAGTGATCCCTGTCATGAACGTCTCCCGCATCGCCCTCACCGGCGGCATCGCCGCATCCACCGTGCTGATCCTTGCCGGTACGGCCTCCGCGCACGTCGGCGTGCAGCCGCAGGGCGAAGCCGCCAAGGGCGGTTACGCCACCGTCAACTTCAAGGTCCCCAACGAGCGTGACAACGCCTCGACGGCCAAGCTCGAGGTCAGCTTCCCGACCGAACATCCGCTGGCCTCCGTCATGCCGCAGGCCGTGCCGGGCTGGGACGTCGCGGTCACCAAGAGCAAGTTGGCCAAGCCGCTCGAGATGCACGGCCAGAAGATCAACGAGGCCGTCTCCAAGGTCACCTGGACGGCCACGGGCGACAAGGACGAGCGCGGTATCCGGCCGGGCAGCTTCCAGCAGTTCCCGCTCTCCATCGGCCAGCTGCCCGAGGACGCCGACCAGCTGGTGTTCAAGGCCATCCAGACGTACGACGACAAGGAAGTCGTCCGCTGGATCGAGGAGCAGAAGGACGGCGCCGACGAGCCCGAGAACCCGGCACCGGTCCTCAAGCTGACCGCGGCGGCCACCGGTGAGCACGGCGCCGACGGCAAGAGCGGTGCCGGCGCCACCACGCAGGCGACGGACAAGCAGACGACGGCCGCGTCGGACGAGTCCTCCAGCGACACCACGGCCCGTGTCCTGGGCATCGTCGGCATCGTCATCGGCATCGCGGGGGTGGCCTTCGGCATCCTCGCGGGCCGACGCCGCGCCGCCTGATCGCAGCCCGCGGGCCCCGAAGCCCGCGGGCCCCGAAGCGCTGCCGGTCCCGGCCCGACCGGCCGTACCCGCCCCGAAGCCCCACCAGTCCCACCAGTCCCACCGGCCCACCGACCCACCAGGAATCAGTGCTCCATGCGTAAGAAGACTGTGCTGGCCGCGGCGTTCACTGCCGTGGCCGCACTCACCCTGTCCGCCTGCGGCAACAGCGACGACGGTGCGAAGTCGCCCATCGCCGATGTGTCCGTCCAGCCCAAGACCAAGGCCGCGACGGCACTCGACCAGCCGTTCACCAAGCCCGACCTCGTCCTCACCGACACCCACGGCGAGAAGTACGACCTCCGTGCGCGGACCAAGGGCAAGCCGACACTGATCTATTTCGGCTACACCAACTGTCCCGACGTCTGCCCGCTCATCATGAGCAACATCGCCATCGCGAAGAAGTCCCTCCCCAAGGCCGACCAGGACAAGCTCCAGGTCGTCTTCGTGACCACCGACCCCGAGCGCGACACGCCGTCCTCGCTGGGCACCTGGCTCAAGGCCCAGGACGCCTCCTTCATCGGCCTCACCGGCGACTTCCCGGCCATCCAGGCGGGCGCGCGCCAGATCGGCATCGGCATCGACGCCCCGAAGAAGGAGAAGGACGGCACGATCGTCTCGATGCACGGATCCCAGGTCATGGCGTTCTCCCCGAAGACCGACAAGGGCTACCTCGTCTACAGCGAGGACACCTCGCCCGACGACTACACCAAGGACCTTCCCAAGATCATCAAGGGGGAGACCCCGTGAACCGCCGCACTGCCCTCGCCGGCGTCGTCGCCCTCGCCACCGGGCTGACGCTGGCGGGGTGCTCGTCCTCGGGCAGCGAGCCCGAGCTGAAGGTGACCGGCGCGTTCATGCCGCAGCCGGTCAGCGACATGGCGGCCGGTTTCCTCGTCGTACGGAACAGCGGAGACACCTCCGACCGGCTCACCTCCGTCACCAGCCCGCTCTCGGACGACATAACGATCCACGAGACGAAGAACCAGACGATGCGCATGGTGTCGTCCTTCGAGGTGCCCGCGGGCGGCGAGCTGGATCTGGAACGCGGCGGGAACCACATCATGTTCATGAAGCTCAAAAAGCAGCCCAAGCAGGGCGAGAAGGTGTCCGTGGAGCTGCACTTCGAGAAGGCCGACCCGATAAAGGTCGACCTTCCCGTAAAGGAGACCACCCACAACCCGAAGAAGCAGTGAGGGCCTGACACGCCATGACAGCCGCCACCGTCCCGCACTTCGGACCGCCCCCAGCCGCTCCCGCACCGCGCCGGCCGCTCGCCGCGGCCGCCCTCCTGGCCGCCCTCGTCAGCATGGTGCTCGGCCTGCTGCTGGGCGGCGCGGGACCCGCGTCCGCGCATGCCGCGCTCACCGGGAGTGATCCGCAGGACGGGGCGGTGGTCGACACCGCTCCCAAGGAAGTCACCCTCACCTTCTCCGAGCAGGTCGCCATGAGCGACGGTTCCATCCGGGTCCTGGACCCCGACGGCAAACGCGCCGACACCGGTGCCGCACCACGTGATCTGCACAGCGGCTCCACCGTGAAGTACGGGGTCACGCTGCACGCCGGACTGCCCGACGGCACGTACACCGTTGCCTGGCAGGCCGTCTCGGCGGACAGCCATCCCGTCTCGGGCGCCTTCACCTTCTCCATCGGGGCCCCTTCCAAGACCAACGTCGCCCTCCCGGCCGACAAGGCGGGGGGCGGCCTCGTCGGCATCCTCTACGACATCGCCCGCTATGCCGCGTACGCCGGTTTCATCCTGCTGGCAGGAGGCGCGGCCTTCGTGCTGGCCTGCTGGCAGCGCGGGGCGAGCGCGCGCCCATTGCAGCGCCTGGTCGTACGTGGCTGGATGACCCTCACCGTGGCCACCCTGGCCATGCTCCTCCTGCGCAGCCCGTACACCGGCTCCGGAAAGCTGGGGGACGCCTTCGACCTCGACGGCCTGAATGCCGTCCTCGACACCAAGACCGGCGCGGCGCTCGTGTCCCGGCTGCTGCTGCTCGGCGCTTCCGCACTCTTCATCGCCGTGCTGTTCGGGGCGTACGCGAAGCGCGAGGACGAGCGCGAGAAGAAGGACCTCGCCTTCGGGCTGGCCATCGGCGGCACCGTGATCGCCGCCGGGATCGCCGGGACCTGGGCGCTCGCCGAACACGCCTCGACCGGGCTCCAGCCCGGCATCGCCATGCCGGTCGACATCCTCCACCTGCTGGCCGTCGCAGCTTGGCTGGGCGGGCTGGCGGCCCTGCTGGTCGCGCTGTACCGGACGCCGGACATCGGGGCGACGGCCGTACAGCGCTTCTCCCGTGTCGCGTTCGGCAGCGTGCTCGTGCTCACCGCCACCGGGATCTACCAGTCCTGGCGCCAGGTCGGCACCTGGTCCGCGCTGACCGGCACCGGGTACGGGCAACTGCTGCTCGTGAAGGTGGGACTCGTCGCCGTCCTGGTCGGGATCGCCTGGTTCTCACGCCGCTGGACCGCACGACTGGTCGCGAACGCCGCGGCGGCGGAGGAGACCGGGGCCGAGGTGAAGGCCGGGGCCGGGACCATGGCCGGGGCCGGGGTGGAGGAAGAGGAGGCCGCGTCGGTCACCCCGTCGCCCGCCGAGGACCCCGCGCGGGCGGCCCAGCTCGCTCGCCAGAAGGCAGCCGTGGCCACCGCCGAGAAGAAGCGGGTACGCGATGCCGACCCCGACCGGTCCGGGCTGCGCCGTTCGGTACTCGCGGAGGTCGGAGTCGCCGTGGCCCTGTTGGCCGTGACGACCGCACTGACCTCGACCGAGCCGGGACGTACCGAGGAGGAAACGGCCCGCAGCTCCACGGCGGCAGCCGCCCCCGCGGCCGCGGGCCCGGTCAATCTGACGCTGCCCTTCGACACCGGCGGCAAGGGCGGCCAGGGAACCGTGCGGATGGACATCGACCCCGCCCGTACCGGCACCAATGAGCTCCACCTCTGGATCGACAACACCGACGGCAAGGCCATGGACGTCCCCGAACTGAAGCTCGCCTTCACTCTGGAGTCCAAGGACATCGGCCCGCTCCCCGTCACTCCTGTCCGGCTCGCCGAGGGCCACTGGACCGCGAGCGGCGTCCAGATCCCCATGGCGGGCGACTGGAAGGTCGCGGTGACCGTACGTACGTCGGACATCGATCAGACAACCATCGACAAGAACGTGAAGATCGGCTGAGCAGGAACGTGAGCGGAAAAAGCAGCAAGACCTCCCCCGGCGGCCAAAAGACCCCCGCAGGCAGCACGAAGACCTCCGCAGCCGGCGGGGCCCCCGCCGGCAAGAGAGTGCCCGCCGCGGGCGGCGGGGACGACGGAGCCCGCGGCAGCGGCACCATCTCCCGGCGGCGGCTGCTCGGCAGCGCCGGCGTGGCCGGTGCGACCGGGCTGGTCCTGGGCGCGGCGGGCGGTGCGACCGGCTATGCCGCGACCCGGCCCGACAAGGCGACCGCGCTGACCGCGGTCGGCTCCACCCAGGTGGTGTTTCACGGGAAACATCAGCCGGGGATCACCACTCCGCTTCAGGCGTGCGGCCATCTCGTCGCCTTCGATCTGGCCCCCGGTGCGGGACGGAAGGAAGCGGCCGCCCTGATGCGCCGCTGGTCGGCCGTGGCCCGCCGCCTGATGGCCGGCGAACCCGCCGACGGCGGTGCCGCGGACGGCGCCGCCCATGACACCGGCATCGCGCTGGACGCCGGACCGTCCTCGCTGACCGTCACCTTCGGTTTCGGCCGCACCTTCTTCGAACGCACGGGCCTGGTCGGCCACCGGCCACCGGGGCTCGACCCGCTGCCGCCGTTCTCCTCCGACCATCTCGACACCAGGCGCTCCGAGGGTGATCTCTGGGTACAGATCGGTGCCGACGACGCACTCGTCGCCTTCCACGCGCTGCGTGCCGTACAGAAGGAGGCCGTCCCGGCAGCCAGGGTCCGCTGGCAGATGAACGGCTTCAACCGCAGCCCCGGCGCCACCGCGCAGCCGATGACCGCCCGCAACCTGATGGGCCAGATCGACGGCACCGCCAACCCCGCGCCCGCCGAGAGCGACTTCGACCGGCGCGTCTTCGTCCCGGACGGGACGGACAAGAAGTACGAGTGGCTGGCCGGTGGTTCGTATGCCGTCGTACGCCGGATCAGGATGCTGCTCGACGACTGGGAGAAGCTCCCGGTGGAACGGCAGGAGCAGGTCATAGGGCGCCGCAAGAAGGACGGTGCTCCGCTGAGCGGCGGAACCGAGACCACCGCGATGGATCTCGACAAGGCGGGCTCCGACGGCAGGCTCCTGATCCCGGACAACGCCCACGCCCGGATCTCCTCCCCCGAGAAGAACAGCGGCGCAGCCATGCTGCGGCGTCCCTTCTCGTACCACGACGGCATCGCGGCGGACGGCACGCCGGACGCGGGGCTGCTGTTCATCTGCTGGCAGGCGGATCCGCTGCGGGGGTTCGTTCCGGTGCAGCGCAAGCTGGACCGGGGGGATGCCCTGTCGCCGTTCATCCGGCACGAGGCCAGCGGCCTGTTCGCGGTGCCGGGTGGTGCGGCGGACGGCGAATACGTGGGGCAGCGGCTATTGGAGTCCTGAGCGACCGGCGCGCATTAGGGTGACGGTATGTCCGCCACGCGCTACGCATATCTCGGTCCCGAAGGCACCTTCACCGAGGTCGCCCTCCGTACGCTTCCGGAAGCCGCCACCCGCGAACTCGTCCCGATGGTCTCCGTACCGGTGGCTCTGGACGCGGTGCGCAACGGGGAGGCCGCGGCAGCGCTCGTACCGATCGAGAACTCCGTGGAAGGCGGCATCACCGCGACGCTCGACGAGCTGACCAGCGGCGAACCGCTGATGATCTACCGCGAGGTGCTGCTCTCCATCACCTTCGCGCTGCTGGTGCGGCCCGGTACCGCGCTGTCCGACATCAAGTCGGTCACCGCGCACCCGGCCGCACAGCCGCAGGTGCGCAACTGGATGGCCGCCCATCTCCCGGACGCCGTGTGGGAGTCGGCGGCCTCCAACGCCGACGGTGCCCGGCTGGTGCAGGAAGGGCGGTACGACGCCGCCTTCGCCGGTGAGTTCGCGGCGGCCACCTACGGCCTCGAACCGCTGGTGACCGAGATCCATGACGCGGTGAACGCGCAGACCCGGTTCGTCCTGGTGGGCCGCCCGGCCCGGCCGGCGGCACCGACGGGTGCGGACAAGACATCGGTGGTCATCTGGCTGGGCGAGGACCATCCCGGTGCGTTGCTCGAACTGCTCCAGGAGTTCGCGGTGCGCGGGGTGAACCTGATGCTGATCCAGTCGCGGCCGACGGGAGCCGGAATCGGTAACTACTGCTTCGCCGTGGACGCCGAGGGGCACATCGCGGACCGTCGGGTCGGCGAGGCATTGATGGGGCTGAAGCGGATCTGCCCGAAGGTGCGGTTCCTCGGGTCGTACCCGCGAGCCGGGGTGGCGCTCCAGGACGTACGGCCGCTGCGGGCGGGTACGTCGGACGCCGAGTTCACGGAGGCCTCCGACTGGCTGGCACGCAATCTGGACGGCCGGGGCTGACGGCTCGGCCGTACGGAACGGGGCATCCGGGCCGACGGCCCGCCCCGGCCCGGATGCCGATGAGCCCGCGCCACCGGCACTGCGTGCCCGCACGGCCGCCGGTACGAACTGCCGATTTTCGTTATCCACAGAGTTATCCACAGCGCCGGCTCTCGACCTGGGGACAAGTCGACACGCAAGGGCGCTCCAATACGACATGGCAGACATATCACCCCGGTCGCCTCAGATGCGTCCACAGGCCGGAACGCCACCTGGGTCACCCCGTGTCACTCCAATTCCGTTGATCAACTCTCCAGAATGGAAAATTCCCACCCGAACGAGCGTCTGAAGTGGGTTTGAACGGGAATCCGTGAACCCTCAAGCGACTTTCGGAATGCCCGGCCCCCGGCATCCACAGATCTTCTTCACAGCCTGTGGATAACCTTGAGCAGCACCCACACCTGTGGACAAGTGACGGCCAACTTCCCTTCCCCGCACGGCAGATGCGTCAAGACACCCAATACCTTCTGCCCCTTTTAGGGGAATAAACTCTTTTTATTGACGACTAAGTTCAGCCGAGATCGACGGCTACCAACTCCGGCGATTCCACATCTTTCAGCATTGCCAATTCAGGCAATTCGGGCAAAATGACACGCGTGGTCATATCGGTTCGAGCCGGAGAAGCGCGCACCGGTAGCCTGGAGGGGTGATTGACCTTCGCCTGCTCCGTGAGGACCCCGACCGTGTTCGCGCCTCCCAGCGCGCCCGTGGAGAGGACGTCGAGCTCGTCGACGCCCTTCTCTCCGCCGACGAGCGGCGCAGGTCGTCCGGCGTCCGCTTCGACGAACTCCGCTCCGAACAGAAGGCGCTCGGCAAGCTCATCCCCAAGGCTTCGCCCGAGGAGCGCGCCGAGCTCCTGAAGAAGGCCGAGCAGCTGAAGGCCGACGTCAAGGCGGCCGACGCGGCGCAGGACGAGGCCGACGCGGAGGCCAAGCGCCTGATGCTCCAGCTCGGCAACATCGTCCACGAGGACGTGCCGATCGGCGGCGAGGAGGACTTCGTCGTCCTGGAGACGCACGGCACGATCCGTGACTTCGGGGCCGAGGGCTTCGAGCCCAAGGACCACCTGGAGCTCGGCGAGATGCTCGGCGCCATCGACATGGAGCGTGGCGCCAAGGTCTCCGGTTCGCGCTTCTACTACCTGACGGGGGTCGGCGCGCTGCTGGAGCTCGCCCTCGTCAACGCGGCGATCACGCAGGCCACCGAGGCCGGCTTCATCCCGATGCTCACCCCGGCTCTGGTCCGTCCGCGCGCCATGGAGGGCACCGGCTTCCTCGGCCAGGCCGCGGAGAACGTGTACCACCTGGAGAAGGACGACTACTACCTGGTCGGCACCTCCGAGGTCCCGCTCGCCGCGTACCACATGGACGAGATCATCGAGGCCGACAAGCTGCCGCTGCGGTACGCGGGCTTCTCGCCGTGCTACCGCCGTGAGGCCGGCACATACGGCAAGGACACCCGGGGCATCTTCCGCGTCCACCAGTTCGACAAGGTGGAGATGTTCTCGTACGTCGACCCGGCGGACGCCGAGGCGGAGCACCGCAGGCTCCTGGACTGGGAGAAGCAGTGGCTCACCGCTCTTGAGCTGCCCTTCCAGGTGATCGATGTCGCCACCGGCGACCTGGGGGCCTCGGCCGCCCGGAAGTTCGACTGCGAGGCGTGGATCCCGACACAGGGCAAGTACCGCGAGCTGACGTCCGCGTCGAACTGCGACAGTTTCCAGGCGCGCCGGCTGTCCGTCCGGATGCGCGAATCCCGCGACGGCAAGAAGGTTCTCCAGCCGCTGGCCACGTTGAACGGCACGCTCTGCGCCGTGCCGCGCACGATCGTGGCGATCCTGGAGAACCACCAGCTGGCCGACGGTTCGGTGCGGGTGCCGGAGGTGCTCCGGCCGTACCTGGGCGGGCGCGAGGTTCTGGAGCCGGTCGCCAAGTGACCTTTCCGTACAAGCTCGTCGCGACCGATCTCGACGGCACGCTGCTGCGCAACGACGGCACGGTCTCCGAGCGCACCCGTGCGGCGTTGGCCGCGGTCACCGCGGCCGGTGCCGCACACATCATCGTCACCGGCCGCGCGGTCCCGTGGACCCGGCACATCCTGGACGACCTGGGCTACGAGGGGCTCGCGGTCTGCGGCCAGGGCGCGCAGGTCTACCACGCTGGCGAGCGCAAGCTGCTGACCTCGCTGACGCTGGACCGGCAGCTCGCCGGTCTCGCGCTGTCCAAGGTCGAGGCCGAGGTCGGCCCGTTGGCGCTGGCGGCGAGCCGTGACGGGCTCGACGGCGACGTGCTGGTCGGCCCCGGCTACCGCGTACAGGAAGGGCCGCTTCCGGCCGTCATCGCCGAGGACCCGGCCGAGTTGTGGTCGGCCCCCCTGAACAAGGTCTACATCCAGCACCCCGATCTCGACGACGACGCACTGGCGAAGGCCGCGCGAGCAGCTGTCGGGAACCTGGTGGACGTGGTCGTGGCCGGTCCGGGTGTGGTGGAGATCCTGCCACTGGGGCTGAGCAAGGCGACCGGACTCTCGCTGGCCGCGCGCCGGCTGGGTGTGAAGGCCGTGGACACCCTGGCCTTCGGTGACATGCCGAACGACATCCCGATGTTCGCCTGGGCGCAGCGGGGCGTGGCCATGGCCAACGCGCACGAGGATCTGAAGGCCGTGGCCCAGGAGATCACCGCGTCCAACGAGGACGACGGCATCGCTGTGGTGCTGGAACAACTGCTCCAGGCGTAGGAGCGGATCAGGGCCGCGTACCGGTACGCGGCCCTGCTGCGGCGGAGGATGCGCGGGTCGAACGCGCGCGGGGTTCACGGCCCCGACGACGGCTTAGCAAGCCGCTGCCTTACCACTCGGCCAATCCTCCGGGTGGGCGGCCGCGCGATGCGCAGAGAAGGCCGCCCCGGGCGTTCCGCTCCGAGCGGCACGGCGGAGTCGTCGGTGACTACTCCGGCGCCGGCTCGGGTCCGCCCTGCGGGGAACTCGACGGACTCGGACGCTCGGTCATCGTCCCGCTCCTCTCCCGGCCTGTGGCGTGCGTGTCGGCGGATGCCGTCCCCATCACTGTGCCGGGGGCGGCCTTTCGACGCCACCCGTTTTCGGGACGGCACCCCTTCTATGGGCAGCGCCGAAAGGCCGCGAACTCCTGCCGGATCAGCGCTGCTTGCTGGTGCGGCGGCTCAGATCCTTGAGGTTGCGGGCGAGTTCATCCATCCTTCCGTCGATACGGACGATGTCCTCGGACATGTGCCCCAGCCGCACGCTCATGGCACCGACGACCTGATGCGTGACGTCCAGCCTCCGGTCGAGGCTGTCGAGCCGGTGCGACATCCGGTTGAGGACGGGCCCGAGCTCCTGGAGCGCGGTGCCGACTCCGGCGAGGCAGCTCTCCACCTGGGTGACGCGGTGTTCGAGGGAGGCGTAGCCCGCGCGCAGGCCCTGCTCGGCGTCGAGCAGATACGCACGGACGCATCGGGCGATGTCGCTGTCGCGAAGAAGCATCGCGACGTTGAGGACGGTCCTGCGGGTGTAGAGGGTGAGCTGCGTGGCGGCCTGTGGATAACTCTCGGCGCCTTCACCGCCCCATAGGGACACCATGTCCCTATGGAATTCCCGCAGCTCAGCACCACGCACGAGCGTGAGACCGTTCTCTGCGACCTCGGCCCGATGCCGCTGGGTGACCTTTTTGATGACCTCTGTGGATACTTCGAAGTAACGAGCCACATCCTCTGTGCGAAGGTGAATTCCGTCCGGGAGCATGACAAGGCTCTTGACCTTGTCCAGGACATCGACGCGCTCCATCTGCTCCACGCGCAGGGCACGCGATTCGAGCAGGGCGACTTCTGTGGGCATGGACATGCCTTCCGATCGTGAAACCGACGACGGGCAGCCCTTTCCCGGGCTCGAGGGCGGAGGCCGCTCACGGTTGCCACTCACTCAATGACCGACCCGGCGGATACTCCCTCGCCGGCATCGGCAATCCCTGTTTCACGAAAGCTACGACGCCACAGATCCCAGTTGCCTCCACGCACCCCGCCCAACGAACCGATGACCATACAGTTACGCATATGCCTGTCCGAAATGCGTCAACCCCCGCCCAGGAGACGAGGGTTGACAGTGCCGGAGAGATCAGGAACGGAGCACTCGGGTGGATACACCGGGAGGCAGACCCCGGTCACTCCTCCCCGGTCACTCCTCCCCGGCCAGCTTCAGGGCGCGCAGCTTCTGCCCCGCGTACCAGGTCGCCACCACGGTGACCGCCACCAGCAGGACCGTTGCAACCGGCAGCCCGACGTCGGAGGTGATCGTGCCCGCCCCGCCGACCTTCTCGGCCACCGCGAGGGACCACTGCTGCACGCTGAGCGTGCGTGCCCCCGGCACCAGGGTGCCGAACAAGGCCTCCCACACCAGCGCGTAGACGAGACCGAAGACGACCGCGTGCCGGCTGACGGTGCCCAGCAGGAGGAACAGCGAGCTGTACGCGATCGAGGCGACCAGTGCCGCGATGGTGTACGCCACCGCGATCTGCTGGCCGTTGCCGTTGAGGATCAGCCCCGCGATGAGCGTGGGCAGCGCGGAGAAGACCATCGTGACGGCGATGGCCACGACCAGCTTGGTGAAGATGATCGTCGGCCGCTTCACCGGCTTGGCCAGCAGATAGACGATCGATCCGTCGTCGATCTCAGGACCGATGGCCCCGGTTCCGGCGATCACGCCGATCAGCGGCACCATCGTGGCGATGGCGAAGCCGCCCAGCACATCCGAGGCGACCTGGTCATCGGCTCCGGCGAACGTCCGCACCGCCACAGCGATGATCAACAGCAGTGCCGGCAGGACGAAGAGGATGGCGGCCCGGCGCCGGCCGAGCAGGGCCCGGTAGGTGAGCCGGGCGACTGTGGGGTCGTACATGACGCTTCACAGCTCCTTTCAGGCCACTACTCAGGCCGCTACGAGATAGGAAAAGACCGATTCGAGGGACTCGTCGGACGGCGAAACGGTCAGAAGACGAATTCCGTGCTCACGTGCGACCTTCGGCAGCAGCTCGGTGAAGCGTCCGAAGTCCACCGCCTGGATGCGCAGGGCCCGTTCGCCGAGGTCCACCTCGATACCGGCCGTCGACGGGTCGGCGATGAGCGCGGCAGCGAGGGTGCGGTCGTCACTGGACCGTACGAGATAGCGGTGCGGGCGGTCCGTCATCAGCCGGCGGATCTCCCGGAAGTCACCGGACGCCGCGTGCCGCCCCGCCACGATCACCTCGATGTGCGAGGCGAGCTGTTCCACCTCTTCGAGGATGTGGGAGGAGAAGAGCACGGTGCGACCCTCGGCCCCCATCTGTCGCAGCAGTTCCATCAGCTGCAACCGCTGGCGCGGGTCCATCCCGTTGAACGGCTCGTCGAGCAGCAGCACCGACGGTTCGTGGACCAGGGCGGATGCCATCTTCACGCGCTGGCGCATGCCCTTGCTGTACGTCGAGATCTTGCGGTCCTGCGCGTACTCCATCTCGACCGTGGCCAGCGCCTTCCGCGCCTCCGCATCGCCGAGCCCCTGCAACTCGGCATTGGCGACGACGAATTCGCGGCCGGTCAGGAAGTCGTACATCCCTTCCCGCTCCGGCACGATCCCGATCTCCTGGTACACCGCTTCATTGCGCCAGATCGCCTGACCGTCGAGCGTGACGGTGCCCGTCGACGGTGCGAGGAAGCCGGCCATCATGTTGATCAGCGTGGACTTTCCCGCGCCGTTGGGTCCGAGCAGCCCGGTGACGCCCGGGCCCACCGTCATGCTCACGTCGTTGACGGCGACCACATTGCCGAACCAGCGCGAGGTGTGGTCGATCTCGATGGTGGTCACAGCCCGACCTTCCGGTAGCGGCGCATCAGTACGGCGTACGAGCCGGCGACGAGCGCGAGAACAACGATCAGATAGACCACGCCGGTCCCCGCTCCCGGGCCTTCCCCTCCGGGGAAGGCCGAACCGGCCCCGAGGAACGCGGTCTGCACGCCGTCGATCAGTGTGATGGGGGAGAAGAGCCCCAGCCACTCGATGGCCCCGGCGGAACCCGTCTGCCAGGCGATGGCCTGGACCGTGGAGACCGCACCGTAGGAGATGGTCAGCACGGCGATCACCGCGGCGACACCGAAGCCGCGGCGCGGAGTCAGTGCGGCCATCACCAGGCCGAGTCCCGCGAAGAGCACGGAGAGCAGCGCCACCGAGACCATCCCTTGTCCGAACCACTTGGTCTGCTCGACGAAGTCGAACTTCCCGAGCAACGCGCCCGCATAGAGGATGACGAGCGGCGCCCCGGTGAGGATGAAGAGCGCGGACGCCATGGCCGCCAGCTTCGCGACGACATAGTCGACCCGCTCGATCGGCCGTGAGAAATACAGCGGCATGCTCTTGAAGCGCAGGTCCCGGGAGACCGACTGCGGTGCCTGCGCGGCCAGGAAGAGGCCGATGACCGCCTGCAGGTAGATCGCGTACGACGTGTACTTGATCTGCAGGGCGGTGCTGCCCGGAATGGAGATGGATACGGCAACGATGATCGCCGCGATCATGCACATCACGCCGAAGAGCAGCATCGGCAGCACCTTGGACTTGGCGGAACGCCCCAGTCCGAAGGAGCCCCGCAGGGACTGCGAATAGAGCGAGCGCCGCGCGTAGCCGCGGCCCAGCCGCGCGCCGTCGTAGGGGCGGTATCCGATGTTGTGGATCCGGGAGGTCTCGCTCCCGCTCACGGCCCCGGTCTCAGTGCTCATCACCGACCGCTCCCCTTCTGCTGTACGGCCCCGGCGCCCGCGGACGCGGTCTGTGACACGGCTGCGGCCTGCGGTTCCCCTTCGGTGTGGAAGACCTCGGCGATGTGGTGGCGTCGCTGCTCCATCCGTACGAGACCGAGTCCGAGCCCGGCGACGCTGTCGCGCACGATGTCGTACGTCTCCTCGCCGGTCGCCTCGATCAGCAGGATGTGGCCCGCACCGGGCAGCCCCTGGCCGTCGAGGCCGTCGAGGCCCACGAGCCCGACTCCGGCGCCGGTGAGGGCCCGGCGCAGCGCGTCGGTGCCGTCCGGGTGGGTGTCGCTGTCGGTGACCTCGACTGCGAGGGTCGTGGTGGTCTGGGTGAAGTCGCTGGTGGAGCTGGAGCGCAGGAGCGTGCCGCCGTCGATGATGACGACATGGTCACAGGTGCGTTCGAGCTCGCCCAGGAGGTGCGAGGTGACCAGGACCGAGATGCCGAAGTCCGCGTACACGCGGCGGATCAGTCCGAGCATCTCGTCGCGGCCGACCGGGTCCAGACCGTTGGTCGGCTCGTCGAGCAGAACCAGCTGCGGGTCGTGGACCAGCGCCTGGGCCAGCTTCACGCGCTGTTTCATGCCGGTCGAGTAGCCGCCGATGGGGCGGTAGCGCTCTTCGTAGAGACCGACGTGGCGCAGTGTGTCCGCCGTGCGCTCACGGGCGGCCGTCGGTGGCAGCCCGGACATCCGCGCCATGTGGACGACGAATTCGGTGGCCGAGACGTCGGGTGGCAGGCAGTCGTGCTCGGGCATGTAGCCGACCCGTTCCCGGATGGCGGCGCCACTGGTGGCGACGTCGAGCCCAAGCACCTCGGCCCGGCCTTCGGTGGCGGGGGACAGACCCAGCAGGATCTTGATCAATGTGGACTTGCCGGCCCCGTTGGAACCCACCAGGCCGGTCACACCGGGCCCGATGTCCAAGGAGAGCCGGTCAAGCGCGGTCACCCGGGGGAACCGCTTGCTCAGGCTTTCTGTCGCGATCACAGTCACGTCTTCGAAGATAGTGGCGCGGGCCACAGCGGACGTCAGTCCAGGCGGCTGGATCCGCATCAGACTCCAGACGTAGGGACCCGTAGGGGGGCCACCACAGGGGATGAGTTCTGGAGCCGGAGACCGGGCGCCCCGGAGTTGTCCACAGGTCTCCGCACACCTCTTGACGCAGCCGCCGGACATTGTCACATTCACCAGTGTCACGTTACGGACACGTACCGCACACGGCAGGGAACGGACGGTGGCATGGCTTCGGCAGTGAAGGACGAACGGGCCCCGGAACTGCGGGGGTTCAGAGAGGTGCAGCGTCTCGCGTACGACTGCGCGGAGGCGGTCGCCGCCCGGCTCAGGCCGGGGGTGACCGAGCGCGAGGCGGCCCGGATGCAGCGCGTCTGGCTGCGCGAGCGCGGGGTGCGGGACTGGTTCCACCTCCCCTTCGCCTGGTTCGGGGACCGCACGGCCTTCGCCGGCTTCAAGGTGCCCCTGCAGTTCTTCCCGACCAGCCGGAAGCTGGAGCCGGGGATGCCGTTCATCCTCGACATGGCCCCGGTGTACAAGGGCTTCACGGCGGACATCGGCTACTCCGGCTGCCTCGGGCTCAGCCCTCTGCACAACAAGCTCCTGGCCGATCTGGAGATCCACCGCGAGCTGATCCTGCGCGAGGTGCGGGAGCGGCGTTCACTGCGCGAGATCTACGAGGACGTCGAACGCCTGATGATCAAGCAGGGGTACGCCAACAGGCATCGTGCCTATCCCTTCGGCGTCATCGCCCACAAGGTCGACCGCGTCACCGAGCGCCGCTGGTCGCCGCAGGTGTTCGGCTTCGGAACCCAGTCGCTCAAGGGCCTCCTGAGCGACGCGGTGCACGGACACCGGGACGGCTGGTCGCCGCTGTGGAGCCCCTACCGCTTCTCCGACCACCCGCCGCAGCCCGGGCTGTGGGCGGTCGAACCCCACCTCGGATTCCGGGGTACGGGCGCCAAGTTCGAGGAGATCCTGGTGGTCACCGACTCCAAGGACCCCGAGCAGAGCGCCTTCTGGCTGGACGACGATCTGCCGCATGTGCGGCACTGGGCCGAGGAGAGGGTGGCGGCATGAGTCCGCAGAATCTGCCGGAGGTGCGCGAGCGCCGGGTTCGCACGGGCGGAATCGAGCTGTGCGTAGCCGAGCTGGGCGACGAGGCACGGCCGACGATCGTCCTCGTCCACGGCTACCCGGACAGCAAGGAAGTCTGGACGGACGTGGCGAGGCAGCTGGCCGATCAGTGGCACGTCGCGCTGTACGACGTGCGCGGACACGGCCGGTCCACAGCACCGAAGCCGCTGCGCGGCGGCTTCACCCTGGAGAAGCTCACCGATGACTTCCTGGCCGTCGCCGACGCGGTGAGCCCGGACCGGCCGGTGCATCTGGTGGGGCACGACTGGGGGTCGGTCCAGTCCTGGGAGTTCGTCACGGTCAAGCGGACCGAGGGCCGGATCGCCTCGTTCACCTCGATGTCCGGGCCGTCCCTGGACCACTTCGGGCACTGGATCAAGCAGCGGATGGCCCGGCCCACCCCGCGCCGGGTCGGCCAGTTGCTGGGCCAGGGAGCCAAGTCCTGGTACGTCTACCTGCTGCATACGCCGGTGCTGCCCGAGCTCGCCTGGCGCGGCCCGCTCGGCAGACGGTGGCCGAGGATCCTGGAGCGGCTGGAGAAGGTGCCCGCGGGCGACTACCCGACGTCCTCCCTGCCCAGCGATGCGGCGCACGGCGCCTGGCTCTACCGCGACAACGTCCGGACCCGGCTGCGCAGGCCCCGTACCGACGCCTACGCGCACGTACCGGTCCAGCTGATCACACCGACCGGCGACATCTTCCTGTCGGAGAAGCTGTACGACCAACTGGAGCTTTGGGCACCGCAGTTGCTGCGCCGCTCGCTGCCGGGCAAGCACTGGGTGCCGCGCACCAGGCCGGACCGGCTCGCCTCCTGGATCAGCGAGTTCGTCGCCGCCAACGAGGAAGCGCGGGCGGGCGGCCGGCCGGTGCCGGACACCACGCCGACCGGGGCGTACGCGGACCGGTTCGGCGGACAGCTGGTCCTTGTGACGGGCGCGGCCGGCGGCATCGGCCGGGCCACCGCGTTCGCCTTCGCCGAGGCGGGCGCCCGGGTGGTGGCCGTGGACCGGGACGCGGAGGGTGCCGCCAGGACGGCGGAGATGGCCCGGCTGATCGGCTCCCCGGCTGCCTGGGGCGAAGCGGTCGACGTCAGCGACGAGCAGGCGATGGAGAAGCTCGCCGAGAAGGTCGCCGCCGAGTACGGCATCATCGATGTCCTGGTCAACAACGCCGGGATCGGCCTGTCCGGCTCCTTCCTGGACACGACGAGCGAGGACTGGAAGAACGTCCTCGACGTCAATCTGTGGGGGGTCATCCACGGCTGCCGGATCTTCGGCGGGCAGATGGCCGAACGCGGCCAGGGCGGCCACATCGTCAACACGGCTTCCGCCGCCGCCTACCAGCCCTCCAGGGCGCTGCCCGCGTACAGCACCTCCAAGGCGGCCGTGCTGATGCTCAGCGAGTGCCTGCGGGCCGAGCTCGCCGACCGGTCGATCGGGGTCAGCGCGATCTGCCCCGGCATCGTCAACACGAACATCACCGCGACGACGCACTTCGCCGGTGCCGACGCCGCGGAGGAGAAGCGGCTGCAGAAACGGACCAGCCGCTTGTACGGGCTCCGCAACTACCCGCCGGAAAGGGTCGCCGACGCGATCCTCAAGGCCGTGGTGCGCAACCAGGCCGTCGTGCCGGTGACTCCCGAGGCCCGCGGCGCCCGGTTCCTGTCGCGGTTCAGCCCCGGTGCGCTGCGCGGGATCGCCCGGCTGAAGCCGCCGCTGTGAGCGGCCTGGAGCAGCCGTCGGCGGCAGTCGGCCGGTCCGCCGCCGAGTACCGGATCGAGGACCTGGCGCATGCGAGTGGCGCCACGGTCCGTACGATCCGCGCCTACCAGGACCGCGGCCTGCTGCCGACTCCGGAACGGCGCGGCCGGGCCAACGTGTACCGCGACACCCACCTCGCCCGGCTCCGGCAGATCGCCGATCTGCTGGACCGCGGCTACACCCTGGCCAGCATCAAGGAGCTGCTGGAGGCCTGGGACACGGGCCGCGGTCTGGGTGGGGTGCTCGGGCTCGTCGCCGAGGTGCACGGCCCCTGGACGGACGAGCAGGCCGACCGGATCACCCGGGCCGAACTGAACGCCAGGTTCGGCGGCAGCCCGGACGACAAGGCGCTCGCCGAGGCGGTGGACCTCGGCGTACTCGAACGTATCCCGGGGCGGGAGGACGAGTTCCTGGTCCCCAGCCCACAAGAGCTCGCCGTAGCGGTCGAGTTGCACGCAGCCGGTGTTCCACTCCGCGCAATCTCCGGTCATCTGAGGGAACTTCGCGGCCAGGTCGAGCAGATAGCCTCACGGTTTCTGGAGTTCACCACCGAGCACGTCTTCGCGCGCTATCTGGATCACCGTCCGCCGACGGACTCGGACGCGGCGGACGCGGCCACCATGGTGCGCAGGCTGCGCCCGCTCGCCCAGCAGACGGTGGACGCCGAACTCGCCCGGGCGATGCGCGCGTTCGCCACCCGGCACCTGCGGCACCACCTGGACACGGACGCCCCGATCGGTTCGGCGGTCCCGATATCCGGAACGCGCGGAGTGGACCTGCCGATGGAGACGATCCGAGCCGTACAAGAGCTGGTTGGACCACAGAATGTCTCCGCCTTTGTCGCGGCTGCTGCGCAACGGGAGGTACAGACAAGGACATTGGACACTCTCACCTCATCTCGTCGCGGAGTAAGGCCACTTGATCAAATCGGCTGATTCTCCGGTGACTTGTCCACAGAATTACCAAGTAGCCTGTGGATAACTCGTGTTGGCTGTGGATCAAACCTGTGGACGGAAATTGCCACAGCAAATAAAATTGCTGTAGTGAATCGGGGTGAAATCCGGATGCATCCAGCAGACCGCCGAGGGCACTGTGCGGGTATGGACGAAAAGCGCACCGTCAAGGTGTCCAAGTACCTCTCGAAGCACCTGCGGCACCAGCCGGCACGGATCGGCATCACGCTCGACGCCCACGGATGGGTGCCGATCGACGAGCTGCTGCGCGCCACGGCCCGCAACAGCTTCCCCATCACCCAAAGTGAGCTCGATCACGTAGTGGCCGTCAACGACAAACAGCGCTTCGCCGTCGAGAGCGGCCGCATTCGTGCGAGCCAGGGCCACACCGTCCCGGTGGACCTCGCGCTCCCTCCGGCCGAGCCGCCCGCCTACCTCTACCACGGCACGGTGGGCAGCGCGCTGGACGCGATCCGCGGTGAGGGCCTGCGCCCCATGAACCGCACGCACGTCCACCTCTCGCCCGACCGCGAGACCGCAACCAGGGTCGGTGCCCGGCGCGGTCGCCCCGTTGTCCTGTCCGTGGACTCGGGCGCCATGCACCGCGCGGGCCACACCTTCTACGTCAGCGCCAACGGCGTCTGGCTCACCGCCGCCGTACCCCCCGTGTTCCTGCGCTTCCGCGGCTGATCCCCGACCGGCCGGCCGAGGCCCGGTGCGCCTCCATGGACGCGGGCCCGCCCATTTCGGCCCCGTATGGTCGTAGTCATGCGTCTGAGCACTGTCATTCTGCCGATCCACCGCTGGAGCGAGGGCCAGAAGCTCTGGCAGCGCGCCGAGGAGCTGGAGTTCCACGCCGCCTACACCTACGACCACCTGTCCTGGCGGACCTTCCGCGACGGCCCGTGGTTCGGCGCGGTACCGACACTCACCGCCGCTGCCGCCGCCACCCAGCGGCTGCGCCTGGGCACCCTTGTCACCTCAGGCAAGCCTTTTTCACCCATCACGGCGTGACCAGGGCGGATTCCTTCCTGGGCCGGGGCCGGGGCCGGGCACGGGCACCTGTGCCCATCCGCTCAGATGCCGATGAGCCGGACGCGGCCCCCACACAGCCGCGCCATGTCGTCGTTGTCGGATGTCAGTACGACCACCGGCCCGGCTGACGCAGTGCCACCTCGGCGACTGTCGCGTCGATCACGTACTTGCGGCCGTACAGGCCCGCGGCCTTGAGCCGCGAGGTCGGTGCACGGACGCAGGGTATCCGCTGCGAGCGATACCGGGGCCCCCGCGACCGAAGTGGCCGCAACCGAGGTGATCCGGTTTGGGTTGGGACACACGCGACCATCATGCTGGGGCCATTCGAGCGGCCTCGGACGGGTGGGAGACAAAGAAATGCGACGAGACACGGGGGCGGCCCCATCCGATCTCCAGCTGAAGATCGTGCTGCACGGCACCCAGCCGCCTCTGTGGCGGCGCCTCGTACTGCCGTCCGATACCTCTCTTCGCACCCTGCACGACGCCATCCAGGCCGCCTTCGGTTGGCAGGGTGGCCATCTGCACCTCTTCACCGACGAGTCCGGCCGGGTGTACGGCGACGCGGCCCGGCTCACCGACATCGATCTCGGCTTCGGCCCCGGCAGCAGCGCCCAGCACGCCACCGCGCTCGGTGGTGTTCTGTCCGAGGACGGGGCGCGGCTGCGCTATGTCTACGACTTCGGCGATGACTGGGAGCACCGGATCACGCTGGAGAAGACACTGCCGCGACCGGTCGGCGCGGAGCGAGCGGTGCGCTGCATCGGCGGCCGTCGTGCCGACATACCGGCCGAGGACATCGGCGGGGTGTGGGGCCTGGGCGAGGTACTGGCAAACCTCGAAGTACCCGACAGGGCGGGAGACGGCCCGTACGACGAGCTGGTCGCCGAGCTGCGGTCGGCCGGCTACGACCCGGCGGCCTTCCCCCGTAGCGGGATCGCTGAGCGGCTGGCCCATGTGACGCCGGACACGGTGCCCGGCACGGCGAAGCCGCCGGCCAGTACCCGGGCCGGGCGCGGCGGTGGGGGACAGCCGGCTGCCGGGGACACGGCATCGTGCGCCTGCGGGCGCTGCCGAGGGTCGGGCGGCCCGGTCGACGCCGGAGTCGACGGACCGGTCGCGAGTACGCCCGTGCTGCGCCCGGTGGCCCTGGCTCCGCGGGAGGACCTTGCGGCGGCTGTGCGGGATGTACCGCTCTTCGACTCGGCGCTGCGGCTCACCGCCTGGTGTCGCGAGGGACGGCAGGTCACCGCGAGCCGGGTGCTGCGGCCCGCGCTCGCCCGTGAGGCCGTCGAGGAGCTCCGGCTATGGGAGTTCACCGACGAGGACTCGCCATACGCCGAGGCCGCCGCCCGGGCCCGTGCGTTGAAGGCGCTGCGCAGCGCCAAGGACGTGGACGTTCTCGATGAGCCGTGGAGTTTCGCCGTGAACCGCGGGCTGATCACGATCAGCGGGGGCCGCGCCTGGGGCGGCGAGACGGCCGACTTCGCCGGTGAGAATCTTCTGGAGCTCTGGTCCGTCACCCTGGGCGACCTGCTGGAGGAGATCGGCGAGACGGGGGTACTGGACGAATCGCTCGGCGAGCTGGGCGAGCTGTCGGCCGAGATCGCCGACGCGCTGATCGGGCAGCTGTACGACGCGCTGGACGGCGCGTGGGTGGAGATCGACGACCTGCGGGCGAAAGCCCGAGAGGCGGGTACTGAAGGTCCCGAGCTCGATTTCCTCCTGGCTTTGATCGCGACGGCGTTCCGGAACCTGGCGGCAGAACTCGCCTACCTGGGCGCGGTGGAGTTCGTGCCCGGTGACCATGATGTCGCGACCGAGGATGTCCTGGCCACGCCCCTGAACGCCGTCAGCGGGCGCGGACCCGCCGGTTCGGGCGCCTGGTTGAACGCGTTGGGCCGGCCGTGGGACCACGAGAACGGGGACCGCATGCGGCTGACCCCGCTCGGCCGCCACGGACTGCGCGCCTACCTGATGGAATGCGGTGCGCTCGCACCGCTGCTCGGCGAGTACGCCGAAGCCGACGCCGACACCCTTCTCCAGGGCCTTCTGGGCTACTCCCCCGAGGAGACGCGCCAAGAGGTCGAAGGGTGGCTGAAGCACCGTTCCGGGGCCGACGCCGCGGTTGGACTGCTCGACGCCTGTGCGGGCGACGGCCCCGACATCGCGGCCAGACGCGCCGTGGTCCAGCCGGTGCTGGCCGTACTCGACGACTCGCGAGCACTGCGCGTGCTGCGCAAGGCGGCGGACTCCGATGTCGAGGGATGCCGCCAGGTGGCCGCCGCGGCCCTGGGCGCACGCCCTGAGGCGGACGCGTACGCGGATACGGTGCGCGCGGAGCAGGCCCGGTTGTGGCTGTTCATCGACGGTCTCTCGCTCTTCGTCGGTGCCCAGGAGGACGAGGAGCTGCTCCTGGGCTTCCAGGAGAACCCGAACGTGGCACCAGAGGTGCTCGAACAGCGGGTGGACGAGCTGTGGCGAGTGGAGCACCCGGCCACCGCCCAGGTGCTTGCCGAGCTGGGCGAGAGCCTGCGCGACGTCGACAAGCGGCTGGCCAAACGCATCCGCACCGCAGCGAACAAGGCGCGCTCCCGCCGGTGACGGCGGGGCGGCGGAACTCGCCGGGCACGACGGGTACGTGGTGACGAGCGAGGCACGGTGCGGCTCGCTCACAGAAGGATGGAGTTGAGGAAGGTGGCACGAGTCGTCGTACGGGAGCCGGGCACGGGCCGGAGGAGTGTGCTGCCGCCGACGGCACCGGAGTCGGCCTCCTGGGCACGGGGCCTGCTCGACAACGGCTGGGCGGCGGTGTTCCTGCCCGGCGAGCCCGCCCGCCTCGGCCGGCTGCTGCTGTGGCAGCCCGCCGGGGCGGCCACCGCCGAGGGCGCGGCACCCACCGGCGTCGAGACCGGCACGGCGGAACTGGTGCTGCCGCACGGCCGCTCGGTCAGGCGGCGCAAGGTGACGGGCCACGCGCTGCCCGCCGCCCTCGCCATCGCCGCCCTGACCGGGGCGCGGCCACCGCATCCGTCCGCCGCCGCCTGGCAGGCCGCCGCCCGCCTCGCGCTCCGGCTGCTCGCCGACGGCCGCCTCTACCCCGCCCTCACCCCCGCCGGCTACGACACCTGGCAGGCGGGGCCTTTCACCGCCGCCCAGCGTCAGACCCTGGACGCCCTCGCCGCCGCGTTTCCGCCCCACGCCCACTGTCTGCCCGAGCCCGGCCCCCCTCCGGTGCGGATCGCCGAACCCGCCGCGCTGGTACGCCAGTTCTGCGACGCGGTCGCCGACGACCTGGTCCGCACCCCGGCCGCGCCGCTCGCCATGGGGGCGCTGCCGTACGCCTGGCGCGAGACGCGTGCCGTACCCGCCCTGCGCGAGTGGGCCGAGGAGACCACCGTCGCGTTCACCGCCGATGTCGGCGTCTCCTTGCGCGTCGACCCACCGGAGGGACGGCGCCGAGCTTTCCGGGCCGTGCCGCAGCTGCACACCGCGGCGGATCCGGGGCTCGTCGTCGAGACCGCCCGGCTGTGGAGCGAGCCGGGCGAGGTGGAACGGCTGCTCGGCCCGCGCGCCGAGACCGAGACGCTGCTGGCGCTGCGCCGCGGCGCCCGCGCCTGGCCTCCGCTTCAGCGGCTGCTGAAGGACGCCGCTCCCGACGAACTCCGTCTGTCCGACGACGAGGCCCTCGACCTGCTGGGCGACGCCACCGACACACTGCGTTCGGCCGGCATCGACGTGCACTGGCCGCGCGAGCTGGTCAAGGCACTCACCGCGACCGCGGAGATCGGGCAGCGCACCGCCCCCGGCTCCAGTGCGGGCGGGCTCCTCGACGCCGACGCACTCCTCGACTTCCACTGGCAGATCTCGCTCGGCGGCGAGCCGCTCACCGAGGCCGAGATGGACGCCCTCGCCGAGACGCGCCGCCCTCTGGTCCGGCTGCGTGACCAGTGGGTGGTCGCCGATCCGAAGCTGGTGGCCCGCGCCAGGCGCCGCCGGATGGAACCGCTCACGCCCATGGAGGCGCTGAGCGCCACGCTGACCGGCGAGGTGGAAAGGGACGGCGAGCAGATCCCCTGTGAGGCGGTCGGCGCGCTCGGCGACCTCGTCGCCCGTATCCGCGATCCCGAGTCACGTACTCCCGCCCCGCAGCCCGCCGCGCTCAAGGCCATGTTGCGCGACTACCAGAAGCGGGGCCTCGCCTGGCTGGCGGAGATGTGTGGACTCGGCCTCGGCGGCTGCCTCGCCGACGACATGGGCCTGGGCAAGACCATCACCCTGCTCGCCCTGCACCTGCACCGCCAGACCGACCCCGCCACCGCCGGCCCCACCCTCGTCGTCTGCCCGGCCTCCTTGCTCGGCAACTGGGAGCGCGAGGCGGCCCGGTTCGCGCCGTCCACTCCCGTGCGCCGCTACCACGGCGGCGAGCGCCATCTCGACGACCTGGCCGGCGACGAGATCGTCCTGGTCACCTACGGGGTGCTGCGCCGCGACCGCGAAGCCCTCGCCGGGACCGACTGGTCGCTGATCGCCGCGGACGAGGCGCAGCACGTCAAGAACCCCTACGCCGTCACCGCCCGCGAGCTGCGCGCCCTGCCCGCCCGCGCCCGCGTCGCCCTCACCGGCACGCCCGTGGAGAACAACCTCTCCGAGCTGTGGGCGCTCCTCGACTGGACCACTCCGGGGCTCCTCGGCCCCCTCGCGGCCTTCCGAGACCGGCACGCCCGCGCCATCGAGTCGGGCGAGGAACCCGAGGCCGCCGAACGCCTGTCCCGTCTCGTGCGCCCTTTCCTGCTGCGCCGCAGGAAGTCCGACCCGGGAATCGCGCCCGAGCTGCCGGCCAAGACCGAGACCGAGCGGGTCGTGGCGCTGACGGCCGAACAGGCGGGCCTCTACGAGGCGGTGGTCCGCGAGACCATGGTGAAGATCGCGGAATCCGAGGGCATCGCCCGCCGCGGTCTGGTGCTCAAGCTGCTGACCGGGCTGAAACAGATCTGCAACCACCCCGCCCAGTACCTGCGCCAGTCCACGCCGCTCGGCGGCCGTTCCGGCAAGCTCGACCTGCTCGACGAGCTGCTCGGCACCATCACCGCCGAGGGCGAGTCGGTGCTGGTCTTCACCCAGTACAAACAGATGGCGACCCTCCTGGAGAAACATCTCGCCGAACGCGGCACCCCCACCCTCTTCCTGCACGGCGGCACCCCCGTCGCGCGGCGCGAGGAGATGGTGGAGCGCTTCCAGCGCGGTGATGTACCGGTGTTCCTGCTGTCGCTGAAGGCGGCGGGCACGGGACTCAACCTCACCCGCGCCACCCACGTCGTGCACTACGACCGCTGGTGGAACCCTGCGGTCGAGGACCAGGCCACCGACCGCGCCTACCGCATCGGCCAGGACAGGCCCGTCCAGGTGCACAAGCTCATCGCGGAGGGCACCGTGGAGGACAAGGTGGCGCAGCTGCTGGAGTCCAAGCGCGCGCTCGCCGACGCCGTCGTCGGCTCCGGCGAGGCCGCCCTGACCGAACTGTCAGACGCCGACCTCGCCGAACTCGTCGCCCTGGGAAGGCAGTCATGACCCGCTCGCTCCCCGGCCAGCGCCGCGCACCCGCCCGCGGCAAGCGCGCCTTCGCCACGACCTGGTGGGGCCAGGCGTGGGTGACGGCCCTGGAGGACTCCACCCTGGACGCCGGACGCCTGTCCCGCGGACGTACCTACGCCCGTCAGGGCAAGGTCGGCCCAGCCGATGTCGCCCCGGGCCGGATCAAGGCCGCCGTCCAGGGCAGTCGGCCGAGCCCGTACCGCTCCTCGGTCCGTCTGCCCGTCCTCACCGACGCCCAGTGGGACACCCTGCTCGACACCGTCGCGGCCCGTGCCGGGCATCTGGCGGCGCTCCTCGACGGCGAGATGCCCGCCGAACTCGTCGACGACGCCCGCCAGGCGGGCGTCCCCCTTCTCCCTCAGCCCACCGAACTCGATCCGGACTGCTCCTGCCCCGACTGGGGATACCCCTGCAAACACGCCGCCGCACTCTGCTACGCCATCGCCGCCGTCATCGACGCCGACCCGTTCGTGCTCTTCGCGCTGCGCGGCCGAGGCCGCGAGGAGGTCCTCGCCCAGCTGCGCACACGCCGTACGGTGCCCCGGCAGGCAGCGAGCCCGCCAGCCCCGACCGGCGTCCCGGCCTCCGCCGCGTACACCGACTGGGCCGAACATGCCCCCGGGCTGCCAGAACTCCCCGCACCGGCCGCCCACACCGCAACCCTGCCCGTAGCCCCACCACCCGGCAGCGGCCTCACCTCCACGGACCTGGAGCACCTCGTAGCCGACACTGCCTCACGCGCCGTACGGCTCCTCGCGGGTGACACCGCCGACCTGCACCTGACCCAGCACCAGGACGCGGTACGGATCGCCGCGTGCCGCCCCGGCCCCGAGTGGTTCCACCGTCTGATCGAGAACACCGGCACCAGACCGACCGAGTTCGCCCGCCTCACCCGCGCCTGGCGCCACGGCGGCACGACGGGCCTCACCGTCGCCGAACAACCCCACACCCCAGCCCCGGCGATGATGTCGGCCGCCCGCGCCACTCTGACCACAGCCCTCACCGAGATGACCACCACACCCGGCCCTCTCCGGACCTGGCGCAACCGCCTCACCCTCACCGACCACGGCATCCAGCTGCGCCTGGGCCCCGACACCTGCTGGTACCCCTACCTCCAGGATGACGACGGCGAATGGTGGCCCGCGGCACCGGCCGATACCGACCCGGTCACAGCGCTCACCGCGGTCTGGCAGCAGACCGAGACGTGACACGAACGACAGGCCCGTGGTCGGTGGGGCACAAGTCCACGTCAGTCGCGCCTCGTTCATGCATCATGCACTGACCTGCGAAACCGATCGGCACCCTGCTCTTGCGGACTCCGGTGACCGGCTTCGGGACAGTGCTGCGGTCAGAGGCAGATGAGCCGGACCTTGCTGCCGCACAACCGGGACAGGTCGGACGTGAGGATGGCGGCCCTCGGCCGCCGCGTAGGCTCTGCCCATGCGTCTGAGCACCGTAATCCTTCCGGTCTACCCCTGGGCCACGGGGAAGAAAGTGTGGCAGCGAGCCGAGAAACTCGACTTCCACGCCGCCTACACCTATGACCACCTGGCCTGGCGGACCTTCCGCGACGGACCATGGTTCGGCGCGGTACCGACCCTCACCGCCGCTGCCGCCGCCACCCAGCGGCTGCGCCTGGGCACCCTCGTCACCTCCCCGAACTTCCGCCACCCCGTCACGCTGGCCAAGGACCTCATCACGCTGGACGACGTCTCCCACGGACGCGTCACCCTCGGCATCGGCGCCGGCGGCAATGGATTCGACGCCACGACGCTGCGCCGGAGCGACGAGGAGGCGTGGACGCCGCGCGAACGAGCCGATCACTTCGACGAGTTCGTACCGCTGCTCGACCAGCTGCTGCGCGAGCCCTCGGTGACGTACGAGGGCCGTTTCTACGCGGCGAACGAGGCCCGGAACATCCCCGGTTGTGTGCAGCGGCCCCGGCTGCCCTTCGCGGTGGCCGCCACCGGGCCGCGCGGAATGAAGCTCGCCGCGCAGTATGGCCAGGCCTGGGTCACCACAGGCGACCCGAAGCTGTACGAAGCGGGCACCCCGGAGCAGTCCGTGGAGGCCATCCGCGGGCAGCTCAGCAAGCTGGGCACGGCCTGCGAGTCCATCGGCAGGGACGTCACCGAGCTGGACAAGATCCTCCTCACCGGTTTCACGCCGGACCGCCCACTGCGGTCCTTCGACGCTTTCGTGGACTTCGCCGGCACCCACTTCGAGCTGGGCTTCACCGAGATCGTCATTCACTGGCCGATCCCCGACTCCGACTTCGCCATGGACGAGAAGGTCTTCGAACGCATCGCCACCGAGGGCCTGGCCCAGCTCGGCCACTGACCCGGTGCCCGGCTCGGGTCGGTTCGGACCGGCACGGTCCACGCCGACCCGGGCCGGGTCCGGCTCGAAGTCGGCCGGGTCCGGCCCCGGGCAGGGTCCCGCACAGATGCCTGGCAGGCCCGGGACGAGAGCCGACCGCCCGGGGGCGACGGCCGACCCGCCCGGGACGACTGCCTGGGGCCCACGGCCACATGCCACAGGAATGTTCCCCGGTCAGCGGCGCACATCCTCATATGTGCGCCCCTCCGCACGACCGTGCACCGTCGTACGCGAGAATGGGCGCGTGACCTCAGCTACCGACTCGCCTTCGCCTCCCGCTCCCCGGCTGATCGCCACCGACCTGGACGGCACCCTGCTGCGCGACGACAAGACCGTCTCGGACCGTACGGTCGCCGTGCTCGCCGCCGCCGAGGAGGCCGGGATCGAGGTCTTCTTCGTCACCGGACGCCCGGCCCGCTGGATGGATGTCGTCAGCGACCATGTCCACGGCCACGGCCTGGCAATCTGCGCGAACGGTGCGGCGGTCGCCGATCTCCATGCGGACGGCAAGCTGGTCAAGGTCCGCCCGTTGGAACGCACCATCGCCCTCGACGTCGTGCACACCCTGCGCGCCGCCGCCCCCGGCACCTCCTTCGCCGTCGAGCTGGCCACGGGCATCCACTACGAACCGGCCTACCCGCCCTTCCACCTGGACCCGGGTGCCACCGTCGCCGTCGCCGAGAAACTGCTTCAGGAGGAGACGCCGGGCAGCGGCGCCCCCGTACTGAAGCTCCTCGCCCACCACGCCGAACTGACCCCGGACGACTTCCTCGCCCTGGCCCGTACGGCAGCCGGCGACCGGGCCTCCTTCACCCGGTCCAGCCCCACGGCCCTGCTGGAAATCAGCGGCCCGGGGGTCTCCAAGGCCAGCACCCTGGCACTCTGCTGCGCCGAGCGCGGCATCTCGCCCGCCGAGGTCGTCGCCTTCGGCGACATGCCCAACGACGTGGAGATGCTCAACTGGGCGGGCACGTCGTACGCGATGGGCAACGCCCACCCGGCCGCTCTCGCCGCCGCGTCCGGCCGGACCGCCACCAACAGCGACGACGGCGTCGCCGTCGTCATCGAGCGGATCCTCGCCGAGCGCCGGACGGCCGGCGCTCCGCGCTGAGCCCACCACTGAGACCCGGCCCCACCGACGCCTCTGCCGGGGGTCGGGCCGCTGAGAGGCCGGGTCAGTGGGGAGCCGGGCCCTGAATTCCCGGGCCCTGAGTTCCCCGCCGCCTCAGATCGGCGCTTCCCAGACCACCGTCGTGCCGCCCCCGTCCTCCCCGGTACCGGGCCCGAACCAGCTCGCGCCGCCGAGCGATTCCGCTCGGCGCGCCAGGTTCCGCAGCCCGCTGCGCCGACCGCCCTCCGGTATGCCCGCCCCGTCGTCGGCGACCGACAGCCTCACCGCGTCCCTCCCGTCGGGCAGTGCGACGGTCGCGTCGACGACCACGTCGATCGACGAGGCCTCGGCGTGCCGGAAGGCGTTGGAGAGTGCCTCCCGCAGCGCCGCGATCAGATTCTTTCCGGTCAGTTCGCCGACCAGCGAGTCGACCGGGCCGAGGAAGCGGTGCGAGGGCTTGAAGCCCAGCGGGACCGCCGCCATGTTGATCTCGCGCAGCACGCGGGTGCGCAGTCCGGACGGCGCCTCGGCCGGTTCCTGCTGGAGCGCGAAGATCGCGGTACGGATCTCCTGAATGGTCACGTCCAGTTCGTCGACCGCCCGGCCGACGCCTGTCTGCACCTCGGGCACGACCGACCGGCGCTGGGCGCTCTCCAGCATCATTCCGGTGGCGAACAGCCGCTGGATGACCAGGTCGTGCAGATCACGGGCGATCCGGTCACGGTCCTCGTACACCGCGAGCCGCTCCCGGTCCCGCTGTGCCTCGGCCATCATCAGCGCAAGTGCGGCCTGTGAGGCGAACTGGGTGGCGAGGGTGCGTTCCGTCTCGGTGAACGGCCGGCCGCCCCGGGCACGGGGGGTGGCGAGCGCACCCAGCACCCGACCGCCGCTGTGCAGGGGCAGCAGCATGCTGGGGCCGAAGTGGTGGGCCAGCTTGGTGACCACGCGGGGATCGGTGGCCGAGTCGTCGATGAAAACCGCCTCGCCGCCCAGCAGCTTCACCACCACCGGGCTGTCCGGCCCGATGATCACCCCCAGTGGGACGCAGGAGTCGTCCGCGGAGACGGCGACTGTCTCCAAGCCGCCCCCCTCGGCCGGCAGCAGCACGATCCCGGCGGCGGACGCGGCGAGATGGCGGGCCTGTTCGGCGACGACGGCGAGCGCGTCATCGGCGTCGCCGCCGGAGAGCAGGGCGGTGGTCACCGCCACCGACCCGTCGATCCACCGCTCGCGCTGGCGGGCCGCCTCGTACAGCCGGGCGTTGCCGATGGCGATCCCGGCCTCCGTGGCGAGCACCCGCAGCATGTGCAGGTCGTAGTCGTTGAACTCGCCCCCGTCGTCCTTCTCCGCCAGATAGAGATTGCCGAAGATCTCCCCCTGGACGCGGATCGGGACGCCGAGGAAGGTGCGCATCGGGGGATGGCCGGGCGGGAATCCGGCGAACCTGGGATCGGCCGTCAGATCGGCGAGCCTCACCGGGACAGGGTCGTGAATCAGTGCGCCGAGCAGTCCCCGGTGCCCGTCGGGGCGGCGGCCGATCTCGTGCGCCACCTCGTCCGGCACTCCGTAGGTGACGAAATCGGAGAGCCTCTCGCCCGCCTCGTCGACGACGCCGATGGCGGCGTAGCGGGAGTGGGCGAGTTCGGCCGCCGTCTCACAGATCCGGTCGAGGGTGGAATGCAGTTCGAGGCCCGTGCCGACGGAACGCATGGCTTCCAGCAGTTGCGGTACACGGGCGGTGAGTTCGGTGGACAGGCCCTGCAGGCTGCGGGTCGCCCGGGTCGCGGCTTCGATTGAGTCCTTGGGGTCCTGCTCTGACATACCCCGAGACTAGTTAGTCCCTATTGGGGAGGAAAGTCGGCTATCGTGCCATCTCGCTCACGCCCCTGCGCCGACGGCTGCCCCGGCACCCTGCGGCCTCCCGCTCACACCCGTACACCCGCCGCCTCCCCGGGCACGCCTTCGGTCTCCCGCTCGCGCTGCAGCATCCGGCGCAGTGGGCCGTCCTCGGTGGCGAGATCGGCGTACGGGCCCCGCTGTACGACTCGGCCGGCATCCAGCACGACCACCTCGTCGACGGCTTCGAGCCCTTGCAGCCGGTGGGTGATCAGCACCGTCGTGCGCCCCCGGGTGGCGGCCAGCAGGTCCGCGGTCAGGGCGTCCGCGGTCGCCAGGTCGAGGTGCTCCGCGGGCTCGTCCAGGACGAGTACGGGGAAGTCGGCGAGGATCGCCCTGGCCAGTGCGAGGCGTTGGCGCTGGCCGCCGGAGAGACGTGCGCCGTGTTCGCCGGCCAGGGTGTCGAGCCCGTCGGGCAGCGCCTCGGCCCAGTCGAGCAGCCGTGCCCGGCCGAGGGCGGCCCGCAGCTCCTCGTCCGTCGCGCCGGTACGGGCCAGCCGCAGGTTCTCACGGATGGAACTGTCGAAGATGTGGGCGTCCTGGGCGCACAGCCCGACGAACCGCCGGACCGTGTCCCCCTCCAAGGCGGAGGCATCGACCCCACCGATCCGGTACGTCCCCTCCCGGGCGTCCAGGAAGCGGAGCAGGACCTGCGCGAGAGTCGTCTTCCCGGAGCCGGAGGGCCCGACCACGGCGATCCGCCGACCGGCTGTCAGGCGGAGGCCGACGGAGTCCAGGGCATCCCGTTCCGCTCCCGCGTACCGGGCGGACAGCCCTTGTACCTCCAGCGGGAAGGGTGATCCGGGCGTCTCGGCCGGGCTGTCCGGTTCGCGCACGGGCAGCGGGGCGTCCAGCACCTCGTACACCCGCTCCGCACTGCGCTTGACCCGCTGCCGGTACTGCACGGCGAGCGGCAGACCGGTCACGGCCTCGAAGGCGGCCAGCGGCGTGAGCACCACCACCGCGAGCTCCACGCCGGCGAGCCGTCCGTCGTACACGGCGGGGACGGCGACAAGTGCCGTGCCGACGACGGTGAGGCCGCCGATCAGGGCGATGAGGCCACCGCCGAGCGCCGTGGCGGTCGCCGCGCGGGCGGCGATGCGGGTCAGCACGCCGTCGGCCTCCCGGGTCCGCGCCTTGCGGGCGGGCAGCGCCCCCGCAACGGTCAGTTCGGCGGTCCCACCGAGCAGATCGGTGATCCGGGTGGCCAGATCGGCACGCGCGGGGGCCAGCCGGCGTTCCGCGTGGCGGGAGCAGGCACCGCTGACCAGCGGCACTCCCGCTCCGGCCAGCAGCAGTCCGGCGGCCAGCACGATGCCCGCCGCCGGCAGCAGCCAGCCGACGAATCCGGCGGTCGCCGCTCCCACGACGACGGCGGTCCCGGCGGGCAGCAGCCAGCGCAGCCAGTAGTCCTGGAGGGCGTCGACATCGGCGACCAGCCGGGAGAGCAGGTCGCCGCGCCTGGTCCGGCGCAGCCCGGCCGGTGCGATGCGCTCCAGCCCCCGGTAGACCGCGACGCGCAGCTCGGCGAGCATCTTGAGCACCGCGTCGTGCGACACCAGGCGCTCGGCGTAGCGGAAGACGGCCCGTCCGAGGCCGAAGGCGCGGGTCGCGGTCACGGCAACCATCAGATAGAGCACTGGGGGCTGCTCGGAGGCGCGGGAGATCAGCCAGCCGGAGACGGCCATGAGGCCGACGGCCGAGCCCAGGGCGAGACTTCCCAGCAGCAGCGCGAGTGCCAGCTGTCCACGCTGTGCGCCCGCGGCCTCCCTGACCCGGGCGAGGACCCGCCCGGAACGGGCCGCGGTGTCCCGCAGCACCTCGCGCTCCGGCGCCGCGTCATGTTCTCCGGCGGGTGCGCCCGTCGGCTGCGGCACCGCGACGGAGGCCTCGGGCCTCTCCGGCCGGAGTGCCTCTCCCGGTTCCAGTCTCACGACCCGGTCGGCCACCGGGAGCAGCGCCGGGCGGTGCACGACCAGCAGTACGGTCCGCCCTGCCGCGAGCCTCCGCACCGCCTCGACGATCCCCGCTTCCGTCTCGCCGTCCAGGCTCGCGGTCGGCTCGTCGAGCAGCAGCACCGGACGGTCGGCGAGGAAAGCGCGCGCGAGTGCGAGCCGCTGGCGCTGACCGGCGGAGAGGCCCGCACCGTCCTCGCCGAGGAGCGTCTGCGCGCCGTCCGGCAGTTCCGCCACGAAGTCGTACGCCCCCGCGTCCCGCAACGCCGCCGTCACCGCGCCGTCGTCCGCGTCCGGCCTTGCCAGCCGTACGTTCTCGGCAATCGTGCCCGCGAAGAGATACGGGCGCTGCGGCACCCAGGCGATCCGTTCCCGCCAGCGCTCCGGCGCCAGGGTCGCCAGATCGACGCCGCCGACCCTCACCCGCCCCTCGTCGGGTGCGGTGAAGCCCAGCACCACGTCGAGAAGAGTGGACTTCCCGACACCGCTCGGGCCGACCAGGGCAACGGTCTCCCCCTCGTCCACCACCAGCGAGACCCGGTCCGGTGAAGGCTCGCTACGGCCCTCGTGGCGTACGGTCACGCCCTCCAGCTCCAGCCGCAGCGACTCCGGGACGTCCGCCGTGCCGCCCCGCCTGGGCTCGGTCTCCAGAACCGAGAAGATCTCCTCCGCGGCCGAGAGCCCCTCGGCGGCCGCGTGGTACTGCGCTCCGACCTGGCGGATCGGCAGATATGCCTCCGGGGCCAGGATCAGCACCACCAGGCCGGTGTAGAGGTCGAGTCCGCCGTGTACGAGCCTCATGCCGATGGTGACGGCGACGAGGGCCACCGACAGGGTCGCCAGCAACTCCAGGGCGAAGGACGACAGGAACGCGATCCGCAGGGTCCGCAGCGTGGCCCGCCGGTACTGCGAGGTGATGGTGCGGATGGATTCGGCCTGCGCCTTGGCGCGGCCGAAGACCTTCAGCGTCGGCAGTCCGGCGACCACGTCGAGGAAGTGCCCGGAGAGCCGGGACAGCAGCCGCCACTGGCGGTCCATCCGCGACTGGGTGGCCCAGCCGATCAGGATCATGAAGAGCGGGATGAGCGGCAGCGTGACCACGATGATCGCCGCCGAGACCCAGTCCTCGGTGACGATCCTGGCAAGGACGGCCACCGGCACGACCACTGCGAGTCCGAGCTGCGGCAGGTAGCGCGCGAAGTAGTCGTCGAGCGCGTCGACGCCCCGGGTGGCGAGCGTCACCAGGGAGCCCGTGTGCCGGCCGCCCAGCCCGCCGGGCCCGAGCTCCGCGGCACGCTCCAGCAGCCGGCCGCGGAGTTCGGACTTGACCGCGGCGCTGGCCCGGTACGCGGCCAGTTCGGTCAGCCAGGAGACCAGGGCCCGGCCGAGCGCCACCACCGCGAGCAGAATCAGCGGGGTCCGCAGCCCGGAGACGGTCAGCCCGTCCTCGAACCCGCCCACCACCACTTCGGCGATGAGCATGGCCTGGGCGATGACCAGCGCCGCGCCGACAACGCCGAGCGCCACCACGGCTGCCAGGAAGAGGCGGGTGGCGCGGGCGTAGCGGAGCAGGCGCGGGTCGATCGGTTTCACGTGAAACAGCCCCTAGCGAACTCGGTCGGTGAACCGGGGCCCGTCCGGCGGATCAGTGCCGGACGGGCCCGGATGGGTTCAGTGCGCTTCGGCGATGTGCTGCGTGCCGATGCGCTTGCGGAACACCCAGTACGTCCAGCCCTGGTAGAGCAGGACGAGGGGGGTGGCGATACCCGCACACCAGGTCATGATCTTCAGCGTGTACGGGGTGGACGAGGCGTTGGTGACCGTGAGGCTCCAGGCGTCGTTCAGCGAGGACGGCATGACGTTCGGGAAGAGCGCCAGGAAGAGCATGGCGACCGCGGCCGCGATGGTCACCCCGGAGAGCGCGAACGACCAGCCCTCGCGTCCCGCCGCGATCGCACCGATCGCACCGACCAGCGCCACCGCAGCGATGATCATCGCCAGCAGGCTCCAGCCGTCGCCGTTGTCGATCTGGGTCCAGATCAGGAAGCCGAGTGCGAGCACGGCGGTGACCGGCCCCAGCTTCAGCGCCAGCTTGCGTGCCCGCTCCCGGATGTCGCCGACGGTCTTGAGCCCCGCGAACACGGCACCGTGGAAGGTGAAGAGGGTGAGCGTGACCAGCCCACCGAGGATGGCGTACGGGTTGAGCAGGTCCCAGAAGTTGCCCACGTATTCCATGTCGGCGTCGATCTTGACCCCGCGCACAATGTTCCCGAAGGCCACGCCCCAGAGCAACGCCGGGATGAGCGAGGTCCAGAAGATCGCGTGCTCCCAGTTGGTCTGCCACCTCTCCTCGGGCCGCTTCGAGCGGTACTCGAAGGCGACACCCCGCACGATCAGGCAGACCAGAATGATCAGCAGTGGCAGGTAGAAGCCGGAGAACAGGGTGGCGTACCACTCGGGGAAGGCGGCGAAGGTCGCACCGCCCGCGGTGAGCAGCCATACCTCGTTGCCGTCCCAGACGGGCCCGATCGTATTGATCAGAACCCGCCGCTCCTTGCGGTCACGGGCCAGCAGCTTGGTGAGGACACCGATTCCGAAGTCGAATCCCTCCAGAAAGAAGTAGCCGGTCCAGAGGACGGCGATGAGTACGAACCAGACGTTGTGGAGTTCCATCTCTCAGCTCCTCTGCTCTCAGTAGGAGAAGGCCATCGGCCGGTCGGCGTCTTCGTGGTCGTCGCCGCCGATCTTGGTGGGCGGGTTGAGGTCGGTCTCCGTGAGCTCCGGCGGTCCGGCCTTGATGTACTTCACGAGCAGCTTGACCTCGATCACCGCCAGCGCGGCGTAGAGCAGGGTGAAGCCGATCATCGAGGTGAGCACCTCGCCCTGCGAGACGCCGGGGGAGACTGCGTCGCGGGTCTGGAGCACGCCGTAGACGACCCAGGGCTGGCGGCCCATCTCGGTGAAGATCCAGCCCCAGGAATTGGCGATCAGCGGGAAGAGCAGCGTCCAGAGCGCGACGATCCAGTAGCACTTGGCGAGCTTCGGACTGAGGGCCTTGTTCTTGAAGAGGACCAGATGGGGAACTTCGTCCTCACCGGTCCGCATCGCCGGTGGCAGCATGAACTTCCGCCGCGTCAGCCACAGGCCGAGGATGCCGAGGGCGAAGGACGCCATCCCGAAGCCGATCATCCAGCGGAAACTCCAGAAGGCGACCGGGATGTTGGGCCGGTAGTCGCCGGGGCCGAACTTCTCCTGCTCGGCCTTGTTGATGTCGTTGATGCCGGGGACGTACGAGGTGAAGCTGTCGTCCGCGAGGAAGGACAGTACCCCCGGGACGGAGATCTCCACGGTGTTGTGGCCCTTGGCCACGTCACCGACCGCGAAGATCGAGAAGGGTGCCGCGTTCTGCCCCTCCCAGAGCGCCTCGGCGGCGGCCATCTTCATCGGCTGCTGCTTGAACATGACCTTGCCGAGCTGGTCGCCGCTGACGGCGGTGAGGAGTCCGGCGGCCACCACGGTGACCAGCCCGAGCCGCAGCGAGGTCCGCATCACCGGGATGTGCTTCTTGCGCGCCAGATGGAAGGCCGCGATGCCGACCATGAACGCGCCTCCGACCAGGAAGGCTGCGGTGATGGTGTGGAAGAACTGGGCGAGCGCGGTGTTCTGGGTGAGCACCTGCCAGAAGTCGGTGAGCTCGGCCCGGCCGCGCTCCTTGTTGATCCGGTAGCCGACCGGGTGCTGCATCCAGGAGTTGGCCGCCAGGATGAAGTACGCGGACAGGATGGTCCCGATGGAAACCATCCAGATGCAAGCGAGATGGATCTTCTTCGGAAGTTTGTCCCAGCCGAAGATCCACAGCCCGATGAACGTGGACTCGAAGAAGAAGGCGATCAGCGCCTCGAACGCGAGCGGGGCACCGAAGATGTCGCCGACGAACCGTGAGTAGTCGGACCAGTTCATACCGAACTGGAACTCCTGGACGATGCCGGTGACGACACCCATGGCGATGTTGATCAGGAAGAGCTTGCCCCAGAACTTCGTGGCTCTGAGGTACTTCTCGTTGTTCGTCCGCACCCAGGCGGTCTGCAGGCCGGCGGTGAGCGCGGCGAGAGAAATCGTCAGAGGGACGAACAGGAAGTGGTAGACGGTGGTGATACCGAACTGCCATCGCGCCAGGGTTTCCGGCGCCAGAGCTAGCTCCACGTCGTCTTCTCCTTACGTCGCCGTAGTCGCACCGGCAGTTTGCCCTTTAAATCCAACTAATCATGGGAAAAACAGGACGCTTGTGAACGCGTTCACATTCACAAGCAATTATGACGTACGGACTTTCGGGACGTTCGGGCGGGGTACCCCTCTTGGGATGTTCCGATCAATCCCCCCGAAGCAGACACCCCGGAACGTTCCCGTGCGAACACCCCTCCTCCCCGAAAGCGAAGGCCCCGCACCTCGCCGAACGAGGTACGGGGCCCGGGGCCTCCGGTGTGCGCAGGCGGCCTGCGCCGCACTACAGCTCCTTGCGGTACGACTCCGCCACCTTCAGGAAGAGGTCGTTCGCCTCGTCCTCCCCGATCGAGACCCGCACACCCTCACCCGCGAACGGCCTGACCATCACACCGGCCCGCTCGCACACCGCGGCGAAGTCGGCGGTACGGCCCCCGAGCCGCAGCCAGACGAAGTTCGCCTGGGACTCCGGAACGGTCCACCCCTGGCCCGCCAGCGCCCGCTGCACCCGGTCGCGCTCGCACACCAAAGAGCCCACCCGTCCCAGGAGTTCGTCCTCGGCACGCAACGAGGCGACCGCCGCGTCCTGCGCGAGCTGGCTGACCCCGAAGGGCACCGCAGTCTTGCGCAGCGCGGCCGCCACCCGCTCGTGGGCCACGGCGAAACCGACCCGCAGACCCGCCAGACCGTACGCCTTGGAGAAGGTCCGCAGCACCGCCACATTGGGCCGGTCCCGGTAGATCTCGATGCCGTCCGGAACCTCGACGTCGCGGATGAACTCCCGGTACGCCTCGTCGAGCACCACCAGGACGTCGCCCGGCACCCGGTCCAGGAACCGCTCCAGCTCGGCCCGCCGCACCACGGTGCCGGTCGGGTTGTTCGGGTTGCAGACGAAAATCATCCGGGTACGGTCCGTGATCGCGTCCGCCATCGCGTCGAGGTCGTGCACGTCACCCCCGGTCAACGGCACCTTCACCGAGGTCGCACCGCTGACCTGCGTGATGATCGGGTACGCCTCGAAGGAGCGCCAGGCGTATATGACCTCGTCGCCCGGGCCCGAGGTGGCCTGGAGCAGCTGCTGCGCCACTCCGACCGATCCGGTTCCGGTGGCGAGGTGCGAGACGGGCACACCGAAACGATCGGCCAGCTCGTTCATCAGACCGGTGCAGGCCATGTCCGGGTAGCGGTTGAAGTTCGCGGCCGCCGCGAGGGCGGTCTCCATCACCCCTGGCAACGGCGGATAGGGGTTCTCGTTGGAGGACAGCTTGAACGCGACCGGTCCACCGGCAGCTGCCGGCTTGCCCGGCACATAGGCAGGGACGCCGTCCAGCTCGGCGCGCAGCTTGGGGCTCGTCTCGCTCACCGCAGGTCCTCCTCGACCGTCTGTACGCATCAATACTGCTCACCTTATGAGGATTGGGCGCTGCTGCGAATGGCCGGAGCGTCCCGACGTCCCGTACGACCGGGACCGAAGCGTTCCCTCGTCCGGTACGGCCGGGAATGGGGGAGCGCTTCCCCCTCCGGCGCGCGCCGGTGGCTCACTCCGTAGCGCGCGTCCCCCGAAGAGGTGAGATGAGACCTCTTCGAGACATCGACCATTGAGGAGACCCTTCGGGTCCGATGCATGACACATCATGGTTGAGCCCGCTAACATCCTTCGTTTTCAAGGCATTTGACACTTAATGATCATGCAAAAACGTGCCTGTCAACGAGTGAATATGCGACCAGGCCAACCTCCCGTCCGAGCCCTACTATCGGCTCGCCATGACAGCAGCAGGGAAGCACCAGGTGAGCCGGACGGAGACACCCCGGCGCGGCGGCCGGCGAGGACGAGCGGGAATCCGGGACGTGGCCGCCGCCGCCGGGGTCTCCATCACGACCGTCTCCGACGCGCTCAACGGCAAGGGCAGGCTCCCGGAAGCCACCCGCCGCCATGTCCGCGAGGTCGCAGAGCGCCTGGGCTACCGCCCTTCCGCCGCGGCCCGAACCCTCCGTACCGGCAAGTCCGGCCTCATCGGCCTGACGGTGACGACCTACGGGGACGAACCTTTCACCTTCACCGAGTTCGCCTATTTCGCCGAGATGGCCAGAGCGGCCACCTCCGCCGCGCTCGCCCGCGGCTACGCCCTCGTCATCCTGCCCGCCACCTCACGTCACGACGTCTGGTCGAACGTCGCTCTCGACGGCACCGTCGTGATCGACCCCTCCGACCAGGACCCGGTCGTCACGGAGCTCGTACGCCAGGGACTGCCCGTCGTCTCGGACGGCCGGCCGGCCGGGACCCTCCCGGTCACCGCCTGGGTCGACAACGACCACCGGGCGGCCGTGCTCGACCTCCTCGACCATCTCGCCGCCGCCGGAGCCCGCCGCATCGGCCTGCTCACCGGCACCACGACCGACACGTACACCCGCCTCTCCACCACCGCGTACCTGCATTGGTGCGAGCGCGTGGGCCAGGACCCGGTGTACGAGTCCTACCCCGCCCACGACCCGTGCGCGGGTGCGGTCGCCGCCGACCGGCTGCTCGCCCGCCCGGACCGGCCCGATGCCGTCTACGGGCTCTTCGACCCCAACGGCACCGACCTTCTGGCGGCCGCCCGCCGATACGGTCTGCGCGTCCCCGAGGACCTGCTGCTGGTCTGTTGCAGCGAGTCCACCGTGTACGCGACGACCGAGCCCCCCATCACAACCCTCTCGCTCAAGCCGCGCAGAATCGGCACGGCGGTGGTCCAGCTCCTGATCGACGCCATCGAGGGCGTACAACACGACGGACCGGTGGAGCAGGTCATACCGACAGAGCTCATCGTCCGGACGTCCTCGCAACGCCGTCCGCCCCGCACCACGGTCAGCCCGCCCCGCTCCCCTGCCAGGGATTGATCAGGCGATTTCGGACCAAACGGCCGGTGAACCCGACGTGCGCCCGGATTCACCACCCCTGGTGCGTCACACAGCACGATCCGCATTCCTATGATGGGCGCACGACACCGCGGACCGCCTCGACCAGCAGGGCCCGTCAGGTGTACGGCGGCGCGACGGTGGTGGAGGGGTCGATGACACAGGGGGCCGGTCAGGAACCCGTGGTGCGGACTGCGACGTTGCGCGACTTCCGCGTACCGCCCTATGCGCAGACTCCGGTGCCGCCTCCACCACCGCACCCGGGCAATGCCGTTCCGAGAGACGAGATGCCGGAGGGGTACACCCCCACCGAGCGCGACCTTCCGGTGATCAACCGCGGTGACACCGTCCAGGTGCGGGCCGTCCCCGACCCGCGGCCCACTCCGGAGCCGGGGCTCGGACCGCTGTACGTCGTCGGTGACGTTCACGGTTATCTGGACGAGCTCCACGCCGCCCTCGCCGAACAGGGCCTCATCGACGCCGAGGGCAACTGGTCCGCGGGCAATGCCCGGCTCTGGTTCCTGGGCGACTTCACCGACCGCGGCCCCGACGGCATCGGCGTCATCGACCTGGTGATGCGCCTGTCCGCCGAGGCCGCGGCCGCCGGAGGCTACTGCAAGGCCCTGATGGGCAATCACGAACTGCTGCTCATCGGCGCCAAGCGGTTCAACGACACCCCGGTGAACTCCGGCGCGGGCACCGCCACCTTCCAGGCCGCCTGGCTTCTCAACGGCGGACAGAAGAACGACATGGATCGGCTCCAGGACGTCCACCTCCAGTGGATGTCCCGGCTCGACGCGATCGTCGAGGAGGACGGGCATCTGCTGATGCACTCCGACACGACGGCGTACCTCGACTACGGCCACACCATCGAGGACGTCAACGACACCGTGCACGCCATTCTCACACGTAACGACGCCGATGAGTGCTGGGACCTCTTCCGGAAGCTCACCAAGCGGTTCGCCTTCCGCGACGAGGCGGGGCCGCAGGCCGTCCGGGAGCTGATGTCGGCCTACGGCGGACAGCGCATCGTCCATGGTCACAGCCCCATTCCGTACCTCCTCGGCGAGGTCGGCTCGGAGGACGGGGAGGACGGTTCCGGACCCGTGGTCGAAGGCCCGCACGTCTACGCGGACGGACTCGCCATCGCCATGGACGGCGGAGTGACCATGGCCGGAAAGCTACTGGTCGTCCAACTGCCCCTGCATGACTGACGTCCAGCCGGGAAGACGCTCCACGACCTGACCACGCCGACCACCGGGCCTATTTACGGAAACCCCCTGTCACCTCGTGCCGTGGGCGCTCTACCATCGGCGTATCAGTAGCAGGCTCTCCTCCGTTTCCGCCCAACTGCCCGGTTCGAACGGGCACTCAGGCCCGACGGAGCATCGGGGGATGCACATGAACAGCGCTCCGCACCTGCTGACCGAGGACCGCCCCGAGTACGAGCGGATCCTCGACGACGCACTGCGCCATGCTCATGAACGACCAGATCTGGCCGCGGTCGGCGAGCGGCTCAACGCCGTGCAGCTGCGCACCATGGCACTGGACGCCACGACACTGATCACCGCGACGGCCGCCACGGAGTACGAGCACTATGTGAAGGCCCGCGAAGAGCTGCGCGGGCCGGCCGAAGGGGCGTCCGAGGACCCGGACCCCGGGTACGGCACGATCCGTCGGAACCAGTCGGGCGCCGGCATAGGGGCCGTCGTCACGGTCCTGGCGCCGGTGCTCGCCGGCACCTCCGCGTTCATATTCCTGCTGGCCGGCTATCTGCTGAAACTGCTCAGCCCGCCGCCGTCCTTCGCCTCCACCATGGTCGCCGCGGGCTGGTTCTTCGCGGCGGTCATGGCCGCCGCCATCCTCGCCGCCGCCGTCGGACTGCTCGTCACCGCGCTGCGCAACGGATCGGCGCCGCTGCCCGCCGAAGATCTCGGGAACGAACTGCCGGAGGATGTGGCGCGCGCCAGGGAGGCGTGGCGCCACGCCCTGCTGGAGCGCGGCATCCTTCCGTTCCTCAGGGACGCGCTCGCCGACCCCGACGCCGGACGCGCGGCACGTACACCGCATCGCTCGGCGAACCGCATCCCGAAGATCGGCTACAGCCGGCCGGACTTCACCAGCCCCGACGAGGGACCGGCGGCGGGCCCCCGCCCGACGTTCACCAGCCCGGACTTCACCAGTCCCGACTTCGGCGGCCCGGAGCACGAGACGGACTGACCGGGTCCGGGCCCTGTTCGCCCGGGAGTGCCGGTACCGCCCAGCCGGCCAACCGCAGCCGTACCGCCAAACTGCGACCAGCGAGGTATTCGGCAGATGTCCACGCCCTGGCCCACCTGCACGCCAGCCCCGACGAGCCGATCCCGCCAGCATTCCCCGAAGGGCAGCACGTGGCCGAGGCTCTGTGGCTGGGGCGACCGGCTTCCACGGCTTTACCCACCTCCCCGGTCCGGGTCCCGCGTCGGGCAAGTCCAGGGGGCCACTCGTTCAAATTCCGGGCAGGGGCAAAGCCTGCCCGCGTTGCCGGGCCAGCGTACGGCCCCCTGAACATGCCCGACCCCAGACCGGGCAGGCCACCGGCCAAAGCCGCTCCAGCCGGACGCGATGTCACATGCACCACCCATCACCTCACCAGGACAACCAGGACGGCCGAACCGCACGGCCCGCATCCCTCTCCAACTCAACAGTTCAAGAGCGGGGTTGGAATCGGCCCCTCTCAGGGCACGACGACCACCCCGGATGCTGTCCAGGCGAGGGGTGGTCCGGTCTTTCGTTGTTGTGCTCTCGCAGCCCCGAGCGGAACAGCCAGCGCAGAGCTCATGGCATTCAGCTCAGGGCTTTGCCCACCTCGTAGATGGTCGGCCGGTCCTCCGGCGCCGGGCTGAGCATGGCTTCGACCAGGCCGCCGAGCTCGCCGGGTACCCGAACGGTCCGGCGCTTTCCGTCGACGATGGCTTGTCGCTGCACGGGACGCGGCGCGTCGTCCGGGTATTCGACCGCCCGCCAGCCCGTGGCCGAGATGAGCAACGAGGCTCCCAGCGCGTAGATGTCGGCAGGCTGTGTCGCTTCGGCCACGCCGGTGGCGAGGACGCTGCGCGCGATCTCTGGTGCCTCGTAGTGGACGAGGCACCCACGGAACGGAAAGTCGTACCCAGCAGGCACGTGGCCGCCACGGGCCAGGGCGAAGTCGATGAGGTGCGTCCGGTCGGGCCCCACGATGAAGTGGGCCGGCTGTACGTCCCCGTGGGCCCAGCCCTTGGCGTGCAGCTCCGCCAGGGCTTCCACGCATCCGAGGGCGACGCTCGTGTGTGGTTCGAGCGACGCGCTTTCCGCTCGGCAGGGCTCCCACAGGCGGTACAGGTCGGGCCCCTCGCGCCACGGCTGGATGTTCCATGTCCCGTGCTCCCACTCGCCGTAGGCGATCTCCTCGGAGCCGAGGCGGTACAGCACCGCGCCCTCCCGTGCGGGAGCGAGGGCCGTCCAGGGCTGGGCCGGCCACTCGGGCGTCGCCGCGATCGGGTACCCGAGCTTGATCGCGAACCGGCCCCGGTGGCTGTCCACGTCCCAGACCATCGAGCCACGCCGGTTGAGGACGAGACGCTGAGCGGTGGGCATGAGCGCGTCGAGCACGACGACCGGCAGTTCAGGGGGTGGGCCGGACAAGATTCTCTCCTTCGTTCCAGACGGGTGCGGCCGACCCCGCGCAGAGACCGGCCGCAACCTTGACGCCGAGGGCTACGCCTGACCGTAGGGCCGGCCGCAGTCGGAGTCGCACTGGGCCAGGTTCTCCCCATCCACGGTCCACAGGTCGTCGAAGACCATGAACCCGCCGGCCTTCATGGCCTGAGCCGAAGCGGCGACCAGCTTCGGGCCACGCGGTCCCCCGCCGGGCCTCGGGTTGTGGTGGAGGAAGCGGCCCGCGTGCTTCTCGCAGAGCTCGGCGTACTCCTTGGTATGCAGGATCAGGGCATGCAGGCCCATGTCCACGTCATCGGACGGGACCATCGGAACGGTCGCCGTCGCCACGGTGACCAGGAAGGCCACGGCCTGATCGGCGATCCGCTCGGCACGCTCGGGCGTCTGCCCGTTGTGGACGGCCACGAAGTAGGCGAGGCTCTTGAACAGCTCCTCGCCGACCACCTCACGGCCGGTCCTCTGGTCGTTCACCGTTGCCGTCATGCGTACGTCCTCCTTGGGTTGAAGAAGTGCGTGGGCAGTACCTCCGTCCCGGCCACCGAGCTCGGCTCGCAGACCGCCGGGGGAGTTTGTTGGCCCGCTCTGAACTGGGACGGGGGAGCCGCGGATTCGGCAAACCCGCCCAGGGCGGACCGGTCTAGGCACCGGTCCCGAGCGCGACCCCGATCACCAATCCGCACGAAGTGCTGATGCAGATGATGAAGAGGACGCCGGCATACCGGCCGATGGCGCGCATCACAGGCCGACCCGGCTGTTGTTGTTCTTCACAGCCAGGCGCGCGCTCAGTTCCTCCCGCGCCTTGGGTGCCGCCACGTCACCGGTCATGGCGTCCCACTTGATGCCACCGCTCACAGGTCGTATCTGAACGCGGCCACCGATCTCGCCCATGACGAGGCCGATGCGTCCGGTCTTCTGGTCCTTGGCCAGTTCGCCGATTGCGGGTCTGGCCTGCTGATTGCTCGCCATGGACACGAGCATGCTGCCGTTCATGAGGACGTCGGAACCTCCACCAAACACCACTTCGGGACGTCCCGCGTCGGGTAAAACGTCCCTAGTGCCGTCCCCGAACGATGGGAGAGATTGGGATGCCGAACGAGAGGCTACGTGCTGCCATGGCGGCCGGCGGCTGGACGTACGCCGCCCTCGCGGACAAGGTCGAAGTCGATCCCAAGTCCGTCGAACGATAGGTCAATTTGGGGCGTACGCCACGCCGTGCTACGGCCATGCTGGCAGCGGAAACGCTAGGAGAAGACGTGCACGCTCTATGGCCAGCGCTCCGGCAGGCACGCTCTGCCCGCGCCGTCAGTCCGGGACTTGTGGCTCTCTACGATCAGCGGGCGGACGTCCCCGTGTCCACCTTCGTCGACATGCTGACGCAGGCCCGTGAGCACATCGACGTGTTGGTGTATGCGGCCGTCTTCCTGCACGAGGCGTACCCGCGACTCAACGACGTGCTGCGAGAGCGAGCGGCTGAGGGGTGCGCGGTCCGCATTGCGGTCGGCGACCCCGACAGCACGAATGTCCAAGAGCGCGGCAAAGAAGAGAGGTTCGGCCACGGAATCGAGTCCCGTTGCCGTCTCGCTCTCATGCACTATCGCCCCCTTGCCGGGGCACCCGGCATCGAGGTGCGGACCCATGCCACCACGCTCTACAACTCGATCTATCGTGCGGATGAACAGGCGATGATCAATGCCCATGTCTGAGGCGTGAACGCCTACGCTGCGCCTGTGTGGCACCTTCGGCGCAGCGGAGCGAGCGGCATGTTCGACACCTACGCCAGCAGCTTCGACGCGGTGTGGGAGACCGCGGCGCCGGTAAGGGAAGAGTGATCATGGCACGCACCGAGTACTACGACGATCCGGCGGCTCCTGAGCCGAACAGCTTGGTGGTCGCCGCATCCGCCGTGGTGACCGACGACGAAGGGCGCATGCTCCTTCAGCGCCGAAGGGACAACGATCTCTGGGCGCTCCCTGGTGGCGGCATGGAGATGACCGACTCCCTCCCAGGAACGGCCGTCCGGGAGGTGAAGGAGGAAACAGGTCTGGACGTTGAGATCACGGGGCTCGTGGGCACATACACCGACCCTCGCCACGTCATCGCCTACTCGGACGGCGAAGTGCGCAGACAGTTCAACGTCTGCTTCACCGCCCGCGTGGTCGGCGGCCGACTCGCGATCTCCGACGAGTCAACGGAGCTACGGTTCGTCCAGCCAGAAGAGATTGATCAACTACCGATGCACCACACGCAGCAGCTCCGGATCCGTCATTTCCTGGAACACCGTAAGCGGCCCTATCTCGGCTGATCGCACCCGCGACACCCGCTTTAGGAGCGAGGTGGGGTGAGTTGGGGCCTGACCTGCGAAACGTGGACTTGGGCGTGCGCCGGCTGTGGCCACCGTTGATAGCCGCGGTTCCCCGTGAGTCCCCGTCCCATCTGGCGCGGTTGTGGCACGGGGAACTTCTGATCCGTAGCTCTACAGAGGTCGGTCATTGAAGGTCATACAGGCTGCCGGGAAGCCTATGAGGGCCGGTATGTAGCGCTGCCGGTTGCTGGGGTTGCCGTACTTCCCTGCGGTACCGCCACCGCACGGTCTCATCCTTATCAGGTCGATCACAGGGATCAGCCGACCTCGGTCCAGGGGCCTGGGTGATCCGCTCGCGTGCGGCACGAACCGTTGGTGTTCGCCCCGTCGATGTCACCCGTGCATCTCGGCCGGAGCCGGCGCTTCTTGCAGACCTTGCGCCCTCTTCCCACGCTGTGCGGACCATGCCTCCGATGGAGAGCGGCTGCTCTGGAGGCCTTCCGCGTAGACATGCCGGGGGCGTACGAGCGGTGTACGGTCGCAATACGGCGTAGGTGCGTGGTCTTCGCAGCCGACGGACAGACCGGTGGCGACACGCGCCCGAGGAGTGCCTATGTCCCAGCAAACGAACATCGCCGCACAGAGTGCCTTCGCAGAAGCCGTCGTGACCGGCAACCTCGAGACCCTCGACGAGATCGTCGCGCTCGACTCGATCGACCATGATCCCGCCCCACGGCAGGGGCCGGGACCCGAGGGGTACAAGGCCATGTTCGGCGAGTTGCGAGCAGCCTTTCCCGACTTGCACGTCGAGGTGGAACATCTGGTGGCGAGCGACGACGAGGTGGCCTTCGCCTACACCATCACCGGGACGCATCTGGGACCGCTGATGGGGTACCCGGCGACCGGCAAGACGGTGAGCTACCGAGGCATGCAGATCAGCCGCTTCGACAGTGATGGCAAGCTCGTCGAACGTTGGGGAAGCAGTGACGAACTCGGCATGCTGCGTCAACTCGGCCTCGCCGAGGCGTGACCCCACGAGCGGGCGTTCCTGCGGTTCCCCCTCAGTTCCCGTCTGATCGGGCACGACAGGGCACGGGCGCGACCTACCATGGTGGTCTGGCTGCACAGTAGCGAGCTTGCTTCACCAGCGTGGCGCATATGCACCACATACCCGAACCCACCACTCACCCCAGCCCCTATCCCGTCCGCCTTCGGCCCACACATCGTGGAGCGGGCGTGGTTCAGGGCGTCAAGGTGGAGCGCGCCACTGTACGAACGACCTTGACGCCCTGGGTCGCGACTGCTCGGCTCTGCCTGGGTCGAAGGTGGTCGGGATGGGAGCCCACGACGCTCGCCACGCTCCGGCCGGCACTCGCGAACGGCGCCCCATCCATCCCGGAGTCTGAGCGCCCCCGCCGGAGGCATGTCGTGAAGCCGCGGGCTTGGTTCTCGACTCATACCCTCGGGCCTATCCACTGCGGGCGCGCGTCGGCGGCGGCAGCGCCGAGCGGGCCGAAGGCAGGAGCGCGGGCGCAGCCAAAGCCGGGAAGCGCGCCCGGCGAAGCGGAGCGCAGCCGGGTGCCTTGAACCTGGAGAGAAAGTTGTAACTCTCAGCCAGGCTGGGCCGGAAGTGCTGCGTACGCTGCGAGCCGGTGCCACCCTGTTCAGAGCGGACGGCAACGACGGCACACAGAGGCTGCTGATCACGACCACCAGCGATTAGCCGGGAGTAAGGCGCAGCCCCCGCCCAACGGCCAGCCCGATCCTACGGATCAGAAGGTTGCAGGTTCGAATCCTGCCGAGTGCGCACCGCCTCTGAGACCGACAGCGTCCCCCAGAAAGTATGCCGGGGGACGCTGAGACGACAGAAGATCAGTCCGCAATTGGCAGATACAGCCGGTTGCCCTGCGCCGCGAACTCGGCGGACTTGGCGAGCATTCCGGCAGCGACCTCATCTTCGCTGGTCACAGCCCCATCAGAGCCGAACTGCTCTGTGATGCTTCTGCTGATCTTCATCGAACAGAATTTCGGGCCGCACATCGAGCAGAAGTGCGCCGTCTTCGCCGGTTCGGCGGGAAGCGTCTCGTCGTGGAACTCCCGTGCCGTGACCGGGTCGAGAGCCAGATTGAACTGGTCCTCCCAGCGGAACTCGAAACGGGCGTCGGAGAGCGCGTCGTCCCAGTCCTGCGCCCCCGGGTGTCCCTTGGCGAGGTCCGCCGCATGGGCCGCGATCTTGTACGTGATGACGCCGGTCTTCACATCGTCGCGGTTGGGCAGACCGAGGTGTTCCTTGGGCGTGACGTAACAGAGCATCGCCGTGCCCCACCAGGCGATCATCGCCGCGCCGATGCCCGAGGTGATGTGGTCGTACGCCGGGGCGATATCGGTGGTCAGCGGGCCGAGTGTGTAGAACGGCGCCTCCTCGCAGATCTCCTGCTGGAGGTCGATGTTCTCCTTGATCTTGTGCATCGGGACATGGCCCGGCCCCTCGATCATGGTCTGGACGCCGAACCGCTTGGCGATCGTGTTCAGTTCACCGAGCGTGCGCAGTTCCGCGAACTGGGCCTCGTCGTTGGCGTCGGCGATCGAACCGGGGCGCAGACCGTCGCCCAGCGAGTACGTCACGTCGTAGCCGGCGAGGATCTCGCAGAGCTCCTCGAAGTGCTCGTACAGGAACGACTCCTTGTGGTGCGCCAGGCACCACGCGGCCATGATCGAACCGCCGCGGGAGACGATGCCGGTCTTGCGGCGAGCGGTCAGCGGGACGTACGGCAGGCGCACGCCGGCGTGGACCGTCATGTAGTCGACACCCTGCTCGGCCTGCTCGATGACGGTGTCCTTGTAGATCTCCCAGGTCAGCTCCTCGGCCCGGCCGTCGACCTTTTCGAGGGCCTGGTAGAGGGGAACGGTGCCGATCGGCACGGGGGAGTTGCGCAGAACCCACTCACGGGTGGTGTGAATGTTGCGGCCGGTGGAAAGGTCCATGACCGTGTCGGCGCCCCACCGCGTCGCCCACGTCATCTTCTCCACCTCCTCCTCGATGGAGGACGTCACCGCGGAGTTGCCGATGTTGGCATTGACCTTCACCAGGAACCGCTTCCCGATGATCATCGGTTCGATCTCGGGGTGGTTGACGTTGGCCGGAAGTACGGCCCGGCCCGCGGCGATCTCCTCGCGCACCACCTCGGGCTCGACGCTCTCCCGGATCGCCACGTACTCCATCTCCGGGGTGATCTCGCCCCGGCGGGCGTACGCGAGCTGGGTCACCGGCCGCCCGTCCCGGCCGCGGCGAGGCAGCCGTGGCCGGCCAGGGAAGACCGCGTCGAGATTGCGCAGAGGAGACCCCATTCGCGGCGAGGTGGGCTTGAGCCCGTCGTCCTCGGGGCGGGCGGGACGGCCCGGGTACTCCTCGGTGTCGCCGCGCGCGATGATCCAGTTCTCCCGCAACGGTGCGAGTCCGCGACGGACATCGGTCTCCGTGGAGGGATCGGTGTACGGCCCCGACGTGTCGTACAGCGTCACGTCCTTGCCGTTGGTGAGGTGCACCTGGCGGACCGGCACGCGGAGGTCCGGGAGCGAGCCCTGGACGTATCCCTTGTGCCAGCCGATGGACTTCCCGGCCTCGTCGCTCTGGTTCGAGGCAGGCGTGCGTGCGTCCGATGTGGTCATGAGACCTACTCCCTACGCCGGCATTACCCGGTAACAGGTTCGGCGGTCGGCGCAGCCCGTCCCGTACGGCCCGTACGGATGTACGGATGTACGGATATCAGCGCCCTCTCAGCCCGGTGCTCCGAGCTCCCGCGTGTGCAAAGGTCCCTCCACGCTAGCGCCCCGTCCGGCGCGATGAACAGAGGGTCCTGCTCTTCTTGCGATGATCGGCCGGTGACGTCCCCCCATATCGCCTCCGACCCGCAGGGCCATCAGCACAGCCACTCGCACAGTCATGGCCCCGCCGCGCCCGTCTCCAAGCATCTGCGGAAGGTGATCGCGGCCGTACTCATCCCGTTCGCCACCGCGATCGCCGTCGGCCTGATGGTGCTCTGGCCGGGCGGTGCACCCCCGCACGAGCGGACCGGTGTCGGTTTCGACCGGCAGACCCAGCAGGGAAAGGTGGTGAAGGTCGACAAGGTGGACTGCAAGGAAGTGAACGCCGCCCAGATGCCCATCGACGGCGGGGCCACCCCGCCGTCGGGGAGCGGGCCGGGGCTGTGCGAGAAAGCCACCGTCGAGGTGACGACCGGTCACGACAAGGGCCGGGCCTTCACCGAGATCGTCCAGCCCGACGCACCACGTCAGTTGCGCGAGGGACAGGGCGTGGTCGTGGCGTACGCCCCCGACGCGCCCCGTGATCTGCAGTACTCGGTGACGGATGCGAGCCGGAAGTTCCCGATGGCACTGCTGGCCGGGATCTTCGCCCTGGTCGTGGTCGCGGTGGGCAGGATGCGCGGGGTGATGGCGCTGATCGCGCTCGCCGTGTCGTTCGCCGTGCTGACCCTGTTCATCCTCCCGGCCATCCTCCAGGGCTCGAATCCCCTGCTCGTCGCGGTGATCGGGGCCAGTGCGATCATGCTGATCGCGCTCTACATGTGCCATGGCCTGACAGCCCGCACCTCGGTCGCGGTGGTCGGCACACTGATCTCGCTCCTGCTGATCGGGCTGCTCGGATCGCTCTTCATCGGCTGGGCGAGCCTGACCGGCAACACCGACGACTACACCGGCCTCATCCACGGCCTGTACCCGCACATCGACATGAGCGGCCTGTTGCTGGCCGGCGTCATCATCGGTTCGCTCGGAGTGCTCGACGATGTGACGGTCACCCAGACGTCGGCGGTCTGGGAGCTGCACCAGGCGAACCCGGCCATGGGCGCGCGGGGGCTCTACCGGGCGGCGATCAGGATCGGGCGCGATCACATCGCCTCGGTCGTCAATACGCTGGTCCTCGCCTACGCGGGCGCCGCACTGCCGCTGCTGCTGCTGTTCTCGATCGCCGAGAGCAGCGTGGGGACGGTGGCCAACAGCGAACTGGTGGCGGAGGAGATCGTACGGACGCTGGTCGGCTCGATCGGGCTGGTCGCCTCGGTGCCGGTGACCACAGCACTCGCCGCGCTGGTCGTCTCCGCGGACCGCACAGGGCTCGGCGCGGAAGCCGGAGCTTCGGCACCCGTACGGACCCGGAGAGGCCGCCGTCGCAGGACGAAGCCTTGAACGCCCCTGTACGGAGAGCGATTCACCCGTTCGGCAGGTATGTTCGACCGGCGCGCCGGTCCACGACGCCGTGCCCTTCAGCCGGCGTTCTGTTCCTCGGCGAGGATCCGGCCCAGAGCCTCCTCCAGGTTTCCCTCGAAGTCACCCAGCGTGCACTCCTGCCCCAGCGGCACGAGTTTGTCCGTCCGGTCGAGGAAGGCAACGAGCGGCGCCGTACCGGCCCTGAAGAGGGCGCGGTCCTCGCCCACCTGAAGCCGGATGTGTACATCGGAAAGCCCCTCGGGCTCCGTGGGCCCAATGTGCACATCGCCGTCGCCACTGGGACTGTTGAGGCCGTCGAGCAGCAGCTCACGGCCGAAAGCCCAGGTGACGGGGGCGTCGCCGGGCAGATGGAAGGTCATCCGGATCGCATACGGATCGCACACTTCATACCGGAGCTCCACCGGGATCCGGAAAGAGAGCTCCTCGGAAACGAGGAAGCTCATCATGACCTCAGCTTGAACCGACTCGCGCATCGTTCAACCCCGCAGTAGATGAATCTGGCCAGGAATGATCCCCCGTGGCCCTATTGACGCCATCGTGGTGCACGCGATAGCAGATCACAAGGAGTGATTTTTCAGATACTGATAGAGAACACGAACGAACGCAAGAGGGCGGCCACTTCATAACGTAGTTGTTCGACTGCGGGGAGCAATCGCTCTTCCTGCTCCAGGGGTACCGAAATCGCCACCGCGGCAGCGGTGAATCCGGCAGTGATCGGGATGGCTGCGCGGACCGTTCCCAAGGCGTACTCCTGTCTTTCGATGACAGGTCCCGTCCGTTCCATTGACCGCAACCGCTCAAGGAGTGTTGCGCGGTCCCTCACCGAGTAGCGGGTCAGCGGCCGCACCGGATGCCGGTCCAGATGGTCCTCGCGGGCCTTCTCGTCGAGCTGGCTCAGCAGACACTGACCGATCGCATGGGCATGCCCGGTCTCCCGGAAGGACGCCCGCTCGGCCACCGCAGGGGCGGCGGGGGTGCCGGCGACCGCGATGAGTTCGATCTCGCCCTCGCGGTAGACGGCGCAGCACACCGGTGCGCCGATGGTGTCGCGCCAGCGGCCCAGCGACTCCGTCATCCTGCTGCGACGATTCTGCAGCGCACCTTCATCGACCAGGCGCTCAGCCGCGGTTCCCAGCAGGAACACGCCGCTCTCCCTGCGCAGATAGCCCTCATGGGTCAGGGTGCGCAGGAGATGGTAGGCAGTGGGAAGGGGAAGACCCGCTTCCCTGGCCAATTGCTTCGCGGGCGCCCCTTGTCGATGGGCGCCCACGGCTTCCAACAGCCTCAGCGCTCGCTGAACCGAACCGATCAACGTCGGTACAGCAGTGCTCGATGCCGTGGTCAACGGTCACCCCCAGGCATGGTGACGGGCGGTCAGCCCGCCTGTGGGGGCCGCCCCCACAAGCCGCCGCATGACTGGGTTCGGAGATCGAACGCCGTAGAAACCACTGGTCAGCGTGGTGTCGGCAGTTGATTCCCAGGTGGTGGCGGCGGAATGCCACCTTATCGGCCGCATCCGCGAGGGGGGTCGTTTCGTCTTCTACTTAGCTCAGCTGGGCTAATCGCCGCGGCCGCCTTCCGATCGTCCTACCAGTCGCCGCGCGAGGAGGACGACGACATGAACTTGCGTACGACAAAGACGAGTCCGCCGACCAGGATCACAAAGACCAGGACCTTGAACAGCAGACCGATCACGAATCCGACCACGCTGGCGATCAGACCGCCGAACACGACGATCGCGATGACCGGCACCGCGATCCACTTCACCCACCAGGGCATCCCCGCGAATATCTCCCGCACGGCCATCGTCCTTGCCTCGTCTCTATGAGTTCCTGTTCCGCTGCTTCTTCGACACCTCGATGCTAGAGGCGCGGGGCGTGCCTATGGGGCTTCCGCAGCCCTTGAAGTCCCCTGATCGACCCCTTAGGGATCCCTGAGACCGGAACCCGGAGCCGGGAGCCCGGCTCCGCGGAGGCACGGGCTCCGGGAGCGCGGCTCAGCCCTCCGGCGGGGAGAAGACCACCATGACCCGCAGGTCCTCGGTGATGTGGTGGAACTTGTGAGCGACTCCGGCGGGGACGTACACCACGCTCCCCCGCCCCACCTGCGTGGTTTCCATGCCGACCGTGATCGAGGCGCGGCCGCTGACGATGAAGTAGACCTCGTCCTCCTTGTGCGGCTGCTGCGGGTCGTGTGCGCCGGCGTCCAGTGCGTACAGGCCGACGGACATGTTCTGTTCCTTCACGAACTGCAGATACGCGCCGTCGTTCGCGGCCCGTTCCGCCTCCAGTTCGTCCAGTCTGAATGCCTTCATGGCCCGTCCGCCCCTTGCTTCTGTCCCCGTCGGTGTCCGCCACCGATCATGTCTGCCACGATCAGACACATGAAGAATTTCGTAGTCAAGACGATCGCCAACGCAGGTGCGCTGGCCGTGGCCATCTGGCTGCTCCAGGACATCACGCTGAACGGCGGCAGCACCGGGCGCAAGGTACTCACGCTGATCGTGGTGGCCCTGCTCTTCGGCCTGGTGAACTTCGTGGTCAAGCCGATCGTGAAACTGCTCACCCTGCCGCTCTTCATCCTCACGCTGGGGCTGATCACCCTGGTGGTCAACGCCCTCATGCTGCTGCTGACCTCCTGGCTGGCCGGCCTGTCCAACCTGAGCTTCCACGTACACGGCTTCTGGACCGCCGTGCTCGGCGGCCTGATCATCTCGATCGTGTCGTGGGCGCTGCACGTGATCCTGCCCGACGAGGACTGACCCGACACCCACGGGAACAGTGCGGGGCGGGACCGGTGCCACACCGGGGAGAGAAGTGAGGAACGGTATGAACACCATGGGTGACGGAACCCGGGCGGTACGGGCTGGACTGCCCGAACCGGAGCAGTTCGAGCCCACCCTGCCCGGACCGGTCTTCGCCGCGCACTTCCATCTCTCCGGTGAACCGGTCGGCCCGTACACCTACGGCCGGGACACCAATCCGACGTGGACCCACCTGGAACGCGCCATCGGCGAGCTGGAGGCGCCGGGCGAGCCGGTCGAGACCACCGTCTTCGCCTCCGGAATGGCGGCGGTCTCAGCCGTGCTGCTCTCCCAGGCGCGCACCGGAGATGTGGTCGTGCTGCCCGACGACGGATATCAGGCGCTACCGCTGGTGCGTGAGCAGCTGGAGGCGTACGGCGTCGAGGTGCGCACCGCACCGACCGGTGGCGATGCCCAGCTGGCGGTCCTCGAAGGCGCCAAGCTGCTGTGGATCGAGACCCCGTCCAATCCGGGGCTCGACGTCTGCGACGTGCGCCGGCTCGTCGGGGCCGCGCACGCGGCCGGCACTCTGGTGGCCGTCGACAACACCCTCGCCACACCGCTCGGCCAGCGCCCGCTGGAACTGGGGGCCGACTTCTCGGTGGCCAGTGACACCAAGGGCATGACCGGGCACGGAGACATCCTGCTCGGCCATGTGAGCTGCCGCGATCCGGAGCTGGCAGCGGGGGTACGGCGCTGGCGCAAGGTCGTCGGCGCGATCCCCGGGCCGATGGAGGCCTGGCTCGCACACCGTTCTCTGGCCACGCTGGAGCTGAGGATCGACCGGCAGTGCGCCACCGCCCTGACCCTCGCCGAGGCGCTGGGCAGGCGCCAGGGGGTGACCGGTCTGCGGTATCCCGGGCTGCCCACCGACCCCTCGTACCCGAACGCCGCCCGGCAGATGCGGCGCTTCGGCTCCGTGGTGTCGTTCGTGCTCCCCGACCGCGAGCGGGCCGAGCGCTTCCTGACCGAGCTCCGACTGGCCGACGACGCCACGAGCTTCGGCGGCGTGCGCTCCACCGCCGAGCGGCGGGGACGCTGGGGCGGTGACGCCGTACCGGAGGGCTTCATCCGCTTCTCGGTCGGCGCCGAGAGCCCGGACGACCTGGTGGCCGACGTGGAGCGGGCACTGGACGCGGCGCTCGGCGAGAGCTGAGCCAACGCCGACGGTACGGACGGTCCGAGCCTCCCCCCTCGTGGCTCGGACCGTCCCGGTTCTCCACGTGAAGAACCGCCCCTACAAGGCTAGTTGACTCTCCGTCAGTGTCCAATCACGGTAGCGACAGCGGCCTATCGACATATTTATAGTTGTACGAGTCCGGAGCATCGCGAGGGGTGGGAGAGGACAGGACATGGACCTGGCCCTGCTGCGCACATTCGTCATGGTGCACCGAGCCGGTTCCTTCACCAGGGCCGCCGCCCTGCTCGGCCTCTCCCAGCCCGCGGTCACCTCGCAGATCCGCACCCTGGAGCGGCAGCTGGGCCGTCCGCTCTTCGTCCGCAGGGCCCGCGGCGTGACCCCGACGACCATCGGCGACGAGCTCGCGCATCGGGCGGCGCCCCATCTGGACGCACTGATCGAGATCGCCGGGACCGGGCTCGACGAGGAGTCGGGCGTACGAACCCTGCATCTGGCCGGGCCGCCCGAGTTCACGTCGATGCGCGCCCTGCCGGCACTCACCCCGCTCACCGCCGAGGGTCTGGCTCTGCGCAGCTCGTTCCTCACCGACGCCGGGGAGGCGCTGGAGGGACTGGCCGCCGGACATCACGACCTGGCCATTGCCACGGCCCGCCCGCGCGGTGAACTGCTCACCGCGACTCCCCTCTGCGACGAAGAACACGTACTGATCGCCGCGCCCCGCTGGGCCGGGCGCCTGGGGCCCGGGACCTTGCGGCACAGAGGGCCCGTGGTGCTGGACCAGTTGCCGGTCGTGGAGGTGCACGAGAGCCTGCCGCTCGTCTCCCGCTACTGGGCCACCGTCTTCGACGGTCGGCCCGCCGTCGCGGGAACCGTCATCGCACCGGATCTGCGGGCGGTCCTGGAGTGCACCGCGGCGGGCGCCGGACTCGCCGTACTGCCGCGCTATCTGTGCGAGGGGGCGCTGGAACGGGGCGAGGTGGTGGCGCTCCTCGATCCTCCCGTGCCTCCGCTGCGCACCTACTTCCTGGCCGTGCGGACCGGCACACTCGCACTGCCGCACATCGCGCGGGCGCACGAGTGGCTGCTGCGCGCTGCCGCCGCCTGGTGAGCGCAGGACAGTCCGGCGCGGGTCAGGTGTTTCAGAACCGGTTCCGTGGGCCACTCTCTTGCCATGACCGAACGCCCAGTGGTCAAGCGCACCGCACGCGCCATTCTGCTCGACGGCAACGACCTCATCCTCATCAAGCGCACGAAGCCCGGGGTCGATCCGTACTGGCTCACACCGGGCGGCGGCGTCGAGGCCGAGGACGCGACGGTCGTCGACGCCCTGCACCGCGAGCTGGACGAGGAGCTCGGCGCCAAGATCACCGATGTGGTTCCCTGCTTCGTCGACACCGTGGAACACATCGAGGGCGGCGGGGTGAAGGGCGTGAAGGTCCAGCACTTCTTCGTCTGCCGACTGGAGTCCATGGATCTTTCCCGGCGCCACGGCCCCGAGATCGACGCCCCCTGCGGGGAGTACGACGTCGTGCGGGTGCCGTTCAGCCGGATGGGAATCGCCGCGGTACATCTCGTACCGCTGTCGCTGCGGCACTATCTGGACGGCAACATCGAGGGCGTGCGGGCGATGCACGCCCCCGACCTGGGCTGATCTGCCGCTGTTCGCGGGGGCGGGCCCGGCCTCGGCGCGTCCGGGCCCGGGGCCGGGGGATCGGGGCCGCTCGGCGGGTCAGACGGGGCCGGTGGCCGCCAGTTCCTCGACGGAGTCGTGCCGGATGCGCTCGGCCGGCATGCCGATGCCCCTGAGCACGTCCACACCACTGCGGATCATGCCGGGCGGGCCCGAGAGATAGGCGTCGTACCCGTGCCACGGCCCGCACGCGCGCACCGCCTCCGGCAGCAGCCCCTTCAGACCGCCCTCCGTTCCCGGGCCGGAGGAGACCACCGGCCGCACCGCCAGCCAGGGATAGGTCATCTGGAGCCGCATCATCGTGTCGATGTCGTACAGGTCGTAATCGCTGCGGGCCCCGTAGAAGACCTCTACGGGACGCCGGTCGCCGTGCTCGGCGACCTCCTCGACGAGCGCCTTGATCGGCGCGATGCCCGTGCCGCCGCCCAGGCAGAGCAAGCCGCTGTGGGTGGAGTGGTCGACCGTCATCGAGCCGGTGGGCGGGCCGAGGCGCAGGATGTCGCCGGGGCGGGCGCGGTGCACCAGGGCGTTGGAGACCCAGCCCGCCGGGACGGCCTTGATGTGGAAGGTGAGCAGACCCCCGGGGCGGGGCGCCGAGGCGAAGGAGTAGTGCCGCCAGTTCCAGGGCCACCACGGAGTCTCCATCGCCGCGTACTGGCCTGCGAGGAAGGGATAGGGCTGGTCGGGACGGACCGTGAGGACCGCTATGTCCCGGGTCCTGAGATCGTGCGAGACGACCTCCGCGTGCCACCAGGCGGGAGCACGCTCCTCGTCATCGGCGGCCGCATCGATCATGATCTGCGATATCTCGGTGTAGCCCCGGACCCATGCCGCTTCCGTCTCCGCGTCCCAAGTGGTGGTCGCGTAGCGGCTCAGCGCCCCGAGAAGCGCCTCGCCCACCGCGGGGTAGTGCGCGGGCAGTGTGCCGTACTTGCGGTGCCCCCGGCCCAGTCCACCGAGGTACTCGGCGAGCGCCTGGGCGTCGTCCAGCCGGTCGGCCGCGGTGAGGATCGCACGCAGGAGGCGGTCGCGCTGGACGTCCATCGCGACCGGGAACAGAGCACGCAGATCGGGGTGCCGGATGAAGAGCAGGGCGTAGAAGTACGAAGTCGCCTGATCCGCGACCGGCGCGATCTCGGTCAAGGTGCGGTGGATCAAGGTCGCATCGGGAGACCTGCCCGATCCGCCTTCGGTCCGCCTGGTGGCCGGAGCATCCATACTGTGCCTCGCCTCGAACGTCTTCTGGTCGCCTGTGCACCCACGCGGCCCGCTGCCCCCGCCTACGGGCGTGGCCGGATTCCGCCCCGGTCGTCGGCCGCCGCCCGACCGCGGCTCCTCGCCCCAGCATGCCTCGCCACAGACCGGACAAACAGCGGGAAGTCCGGGTATCCGAATCGGCTTTCCTGCTCCGCTCCTCTGCCCCATGGGCGAGCCGTGAATCCGCCACCACCCGTCTCCGCAGCACCGGGCCTCAACTGCCCCCACCAGAAAGGCCGCAGGAGGAGGCACACCAATCTGCCTTTGCCAGGACGGCCGCACGAAGCGTGCTCCGTACGCCGAGGCCAGTACGCGCGGTTACTCCCGCCGTCGGACGCCCGAACGCCCCGTTCCCGGCACGGTGTTTCACGTGAAACCACTCAACCGCTCCGCCCGCCGCGCCCTCCTCGTCGCGCATGTCTCGATATCCGTGAGCTGGCTGGGGCTGACTGTCGGACTACTGACGCTCGGCATCACGGCCTTCCGCACCGGCGACCCCGCCACCGCGCAGGCCGCCACCCGCGCCATGAAGATCTTCGGGGACTGGCTCGTCGTCCCCATCGCCCTGCTCTCCCTGCTCAGCGGCCTCGTCCTGGCGCTCGGTACGCCGTGGGGGCTGGCCAGGCACCGATGGGTCTGGACGAAATTCTGGCTCACCCTGATCACCGCGGCGCTGTCGGTCTTCTCGCTGCGTTCCGGCATCGACGAGGCGGCGGCGCGCGGCTCTGCCGACATCGACCTGGTCGTCGCTCCGTCGGTGGCGACGGCAACGTATCTGTTCATCACCGCGATATCGGTGCTGAAGCCCTGGGGAATGCCCCGGCGCGGCCGACGGCTCCGCGTCTCTGCCAGGGGCGGTGCGGCCAGAGGGCAGAAAATCGGGTCCGGTAAAGGAGTGGACGAACGGTCGCCACGTCGGACAGCCTGACCCTCATGCCCATCTCGCTGCCTCGTCCACTCGCCGAATTGTCTGTCCGGCGTCTCACCCCGGGCGATTTGGTCGCCTGCGCCGATCTCTGCGAGGACCGGGGCTGGCCGCGCGACGAGCCCCGATGGGGTCTGCTCCTCGCCGCAGGCACCGGCTACGGCCTGGATGATCCCGGCGGCAAAGGCCTGATGGCCGCTTGTGTCGTGACCTCCTACGGTCCGCAACTGGCTGCCATCGGCATGCTGCTCGTCGCCGAGCGGTACGCGCGACAGGGAGTGGCCCGGCTCCTGATGCGACACGTGATCGACGAGGCCGCGGGCACCCCCCTCAGTCTGTACGCGACACCGGCGGGACAACCGCTCTACGAACAGCTCGGGTTCTCGGTCGTGGGCCACGTCGAGCGGGTCACCGGATTCTTCCGGCCGACCAACGACAGAGCGTCCGCCACGACCGTTCGCCCGGCCACGGCGGACGACCTGCAGTCCATCGTCCGGCTGGACTCGGACGTCTTCGGCACCGACCGAACGCATGTCCTCGCCCGCCTGCCCGCGTTCGCCGACCACATCCGGATCGCGGAGGACGAAGGACAGCTCGTCGGATACACGGCGGTCTGGCCGAGCGGCCGTACCCACGTGATAGGCCCGCTGATCGCTCCCGACACCGCCACGGCTCAGGCACTCGTCGCCTCGCTCGCCCGGGCGACGGATCTGCCGTTGCGCGCGGACATCGACACATGCCACGCGGACCTGCTCGCCTGGTTCAAGGAGTGCGGTCTGCACACGGCCCCGGGGACCACGGTGATGACATACGGGACTTCGGACCTGCCGGGCGACCGGACCCGTCGCTACGCTCCGCTGACCGTGGCGACGGGCTGACGCACCCGGCTGCTGGACCGTCACCACCCTGTGGACGGTGACGGTCGTCAGTCGAGAGCCTTCACGGGGTGACTCCTTGGTGCAGTGCAGTGCGGTGCGCGGGTGGGATCTTGGTGTGTGGGCGGGGGCGGCGTGAGGGCAGTCAGCGCCGGGCCGCGGGTATCGCGAGCGGTTCGGGGCTGTGCCGGGGCAACAAGTCGGCTCCAGGTGACCGTGCGACGTTCCAGACGCCGGAGACGACCGGGGAGGCGAGGGCGGGAGCGCCTGCCGCCTGGTCGAGTACCCGCTTCTGCGGCGGCGGCACGGTGGCGAAGCCCGGGCCCCGATCAGGACGACGGTGACGGCCGCCGCGATCTCGAGATTGCTTCTGCGCCGTGCACGCATCACAATAATTGCAGACGCCGATTGCTTGCAAACAAGCGCTATTGCACGGGTCGCCTATCCTGGACCCAAGCAGCTCCGAGACGGAGGAGAGACTCCATGACCGCGACAGACCCCGCACTGACCGCCCTCTCCCAGGGCTGGTGCGCTCTCTCCTTGCTCCACGGGAAGATCGAGGCCCGTGTCGAGCGGGCGCTGCAGACCGGGCACGGGCTCAGTGTGCGGGAGTACTCCCTGCTCGACGTCCTGAGCCGGCAGCACAGCGGTCCCGGTGGCCATCTCCAGATGAAGCAGGTCGCGGACGCCGTCGTGCTCAGTCAGAGCGCCACCACCCGTCTGGTCACCCGGCTCGAGGACCGCGGACTGCTGACCCGGTATCTCTGCGACACCGACCGCCGGGGCATCTACACCGATGTCACCGAGGCCGGCCTCACCCTGCTCGCAGAGGCCCGGCCGACCAATGACACCGCGCTGCGCGCCGCACTCGACGAAGCCGCCAGAAACCCCGAGCTGGCCCCACTCGTCAGGGCGGTCGAAGAGCTGAAGGCCCCGGTACAGGCCGCGTGAGCCGCCACAGAGGCCAGGGAATGCCTGCGCCATGTTCGTGCCCTGCGTAGTCTGCCGATCATGAGCGATCTCGAAATACGCCCTGCGGCTCTCGCCGACATCCCCGCGGTCGTGGCCATGCTCGCCGACGACCCGCTGGGCTCACAGCGCGAGTCGCCGGACGACCTCGCTCCGTACCGCGCCGCCTTCCGGCGACTGGCGGACGACCCGAACCAGCACCTGGTCGTCGCCGTGCGGAAGGGCCGCGTCGTCGGAACCCTGCAACTGACCGTGATCCCCGGACTCTCCCGACGAGGCTCCACCCGCTCGGTCATCGAGGGCGTCCGCATCCATGCCGACGAACGCGGCAGCGGTCTCGGCACCCGGCTGATCGAATGGGCCGTGGCCGAATCCCGGCGCCAGGGCTGCCAGTTGGTCCAGTTGACGTCCGATGCGACCCGGACCGACGCTCATCGCTTCTACGAGCGGCTGGGTTTCACCGCCAGCCACGTGGGCTTCAAGCTCGCGCTCTGAATCGCAGTCCGGAGTCCGAGGGGTTGATCGTGCACCGCATCAGCGACGAACAGCACAGGATCGGACTCGGACGACGGCATCTCCGTTCTCTGCCGTTTCACGTGAAACGGCAGAGAACGGACGACATGAGGCTCAGGCTCGAAGGCCCCGCCACCCACCTTCGTCCACACCACCGGGCACGGCCGCCGCGGGGTCGTACGGCTCGCGCGTGAAGACGAACGAACCCAGATCGAGATGGTTCGGGCTGCCGTCGGCGTTGCGGACGACACGCAGCGTCTCCCCCGCGTAATAGCCGTTCAGTCCGACCCAGGTGCCGTCGGACTGTACGGCGAAACGGGCGCCTCGGCCGTTGCCGCGCAGGGCCTCAAGCTCCAGACCACCGTCCGGGGTCAGTCGCAGGAGGTTCGCGTGCGTGCCCCAGTACCAGGGGCCGGTCAGCGCGAGAAGCTCCGTATCCGCCCCGGGCAGAGGGCGCCAGGGCTCCGGAATGCGGGGCTCGGCCTCGGCGACGATCTTCACGAGGTCGGCGGCGACACCTCCGATCGCCGGCCCCGACGTGGTGTTGGTGAGGGCAACGGCCGTCACATCGTTCTCGACGTCGAACCACAGGGCGGCCAGGAAGCCGGGCAGCGAGCCCGTATGCCCGAAGAGTGTGCGACCGCCCGTCCGGACGAGCTGAAGGCCGAGGCCGTACTGCAACTCCCAGGCACCGGACTCGGGCGGCGCAGACGGTTCACGCATCTGTTTCACGGAGGCGGCACGGAGCACCCGGTCGTCCCCCTCGGCAAGAAAGGCCGCGAAGCGAAGGAGGTCGCCGGTGGTGGACCAGAGCTGGCCGGCCGGGGCCATCAGCCCGAGATCCTCGGCCGGTTCGGGCAGCATGACATCGGCCCAGGGGTGCACGGCCCAGCCGCCTGCGTGCGGTGCCTGCGGCTGGGGGCTCGTGCGGTGCATGCCCAGCGGTTCCAGGATCTCGCGTTGGAGCAGCTCCGCCCAGCTCGCTCCGCGCACCTTCTCGACCAACGCGCCCAGCAGCGTGTAGCCGGGGTTCGAGTAGTGGTGGCGGTGGCCCGGAGTGTGCATCCTGGTCCGCTCACCGAGTACGTCGGCGAGCTCGGGCCGCAGGGTGCCCGGGGTCCTCTCCCACCAGGGGGCGGGCGACTCGGCAGCGAGTCCCGCGCTGTGCCCCAGGAGCTGGTGGACAGTGACTCCACCAACCCCCGTGCCGGGCAGATGCTTCTCCAGCGGGTCGTCCAGGTCCAGGAGTCCCTCGTCGCGCAGCCGCAGGACCAGCACCGCGGTGAACGTCTTGGTGATCGATCCGATCCTGAACTGCGTGTCGGCGTCGGGGGCGTGGCCGTCCACGCAGCTGCGGGTGCCGCTCCAGACGGTCTGCCCCTGCCTCTGTACCGCGGCGACGAGCGAAGGCGCGCGGCCTTCCGACTGTGCGGTGGCGATGCGGTGCAGCAGAGCGCGCCGGGTACCGGGGAGCAACTGTTCAGATAGGGAGGTCATGTTCAACATCTACCCGCAGAACCCGAGCTACGGCGAACGCATTTCGCAGCATCCGGGCCGTACTGTCCGGGCCGTCTTCCGCCGCAGCCACCAACTGCCTGGTCAGCGCGTCCGGTTGTAGATTCTGACCAGCACGCCGTTGTCGAAGATGCGTACCGACTCCAGCCCGAAGACGGTGGGCGCGAAATCCGAGCCGAACATCGGCATGCCCGAACCGTAGACGACCGGGTAGGTCTTGATCACCAGCTCGTCGATCTCCTCGATCAGCTCTCCGGCGAGCTGGGAGCCGCCACAGAGCCAGATGCCGAGCTCGCTGTCCTCCGCCTTGAGCTCCCGGACCCTTGCGACCACGTCGTCGGAGACGAGCTCGACGTTCGGGTCAGGTGACTCCTTGAGGGTCCGCGAAGCCACGAGCTCGCGCAGCTGGGCGTACGGACTGGTGATGTTGATGTCCAGTGCCAGTTGGTAGCTGGCCCGCCCCTGGATCACAGTGTCGAACCGTTGGTTCTCGGCGTCGTGGAAGCCGAGAGCCTTGCGGCCCTCGGTCGCTACCGTCTCCGGGTACCGCGTCTTCAGGAACTCGAGGAACTCCTCGTTCACGAACTGATGGAAGGACGAGGCGTCACCGCTCGGGTCTCCGATGAAACCATCGATGGAGCAGGCAATGAAGTAGGTCAGCTTTCGCACAGGATCCCCGTTCTGCTGCGGCGTATCCGAGCCGCAACCACTTCAACTAGAGTGCTTCATGTGTAGTGGTTATGCAACCTGTTTCCGCGAAGGATCCGAAGAGAAGACGAGGGAGGCCAGGCATGGTCAGGAACCCCGAGCGCAGAACAGCGCTCGTCGATGCCGCCATCGAGGTGCTGGCGGGCGAGGGCGCGCGCGGGCTCACGTTCCGCGCCGTCGACGCACGCGCGGGCGTGCCGATGGGCACGTCCTCCAACTACTTCGCCAACCGCGACGACCTGTTCATGCAGGCAGCCGCCCGCATCACCGTCCGGATGACACCGGACCCGGCCAGGGTCGAGAAAGCCATGCGCCCGGCTCCCTCACGTGAGCTGGTCACCGATCTGATGCGATGGCTGGTGCAGCGCATGGCGGACGACCGCACCGGCTACCTCGCCATGCTGGAACTCCGCCTGGAGGCCACCCGCCGCCCGGCGCTCCGCGACCGTCTGACGCAGACCGTCCGCGCCAACGTCGAGGAGAGCGCCCGGTTCCACCGGGAGGCGGGTCTGCCGGGTGACGCAGACGCCTTCCTGGTGCTCTACCTGGCCATGACGGGCCTGCTGCTGGAGCACTTCACACTGCCCGCCGTTCTCGCCGGCCCCGAGGGCGATCCCGAGGCCGAGGGCACGGTGGACCGGCTGGTGGAACTGGTGGTCACACACGTCATCCCGCCGTCCTGAGCCGCCCCGGCCCCGACGGACCCGACGGATTGATCAGGGTGGTGGCCACCGGTCCGGACGGCAGCTCACCGATATCGGCGACTTCGACCACTCCACGACGGTCCTGAAAGCCTTGCCCCCAGGTGGTGCGCCAGTTCGACGCCGCCCGCTGAAGAGGATGTCGCCCAGCCGAACCCCGAGTTGGGTACCCGGTTCCTGGAACCCCAGAGCTACAGCAGCACGCTGAGTTGGGTACCCAGTTCCTGAAACCCCAGAGCTACAGCCACACGCTGTGATGGACGGAGCCGTGCTCTCCACTGCGGCAGGAACCCGGCATCGAGGGCATGGGCCACTGCTGCGGACGCCACGGCCCGGGCCAGGCGCCGGCCCCGGCACTGTGGGGCAACCAGCACACTCAGGTGGGCCACCGACAGCGGCCAGGACCGGTAACCGGCCGCGGCGACCACCTCGCCGCCCCGGCGAAGGCAGAACGCGGGAGAGGAAATATCCTCCAGACCGCTCTCGCCGGCCTCCTCCTTCCCGGACCGGGCCGGCAGCGCGGCCAGGCCGCCGTCACCGATCGGCAACTGTTCGACCTCGGTGCCTTCATGGGCGGGGAGAAAGCCGTCTCGGCCGAGATAGAAGAGCGAAGCCGGCCCGAGGACATCGCGTACAGGCAGCACCGAGCGCAGACGAGCGATGTCGACGAGCTCGTTGTGGGACATCCTCCGCGCGGCCTCGGCCACCATCCCGGCGGCCCGCGCACTCGGCGCTGTGACGATGACGGCGTCACCGATCCGTACGACCCCGGTCCACGACGACGGCGACAACCGCGACCCGGGCGCGACCACGACCTTCGCCCCTCCCGAGGGGCAGAACTCGACCGGTGCGTCCGCCAGCTCCGCCCACAGCTCCCGGGCGCGATTAAGCAAGAGATCGTCAGCCATGGATCGCATCCTGTCGATTCCGCAACCGGAGCGCGACCGGATTCCTCCCACACGAAACCTGAGACCCTGCCCATGGTGGAGGAGCTCGCGGGCGGCGCCATGGATCGCCCAGTGACCTGCGGGTTCTCGTGTCGTCTCACACCGATCGACGTAGCTTCAGCGTCATGGTCGTGTCAAGATGTTCTGCAGGAGATCCTGACGCTCTCGGGCCTGCCGCTGGGGTGGGCCCGACCTCGCGGGTGATGTTCGCGCAGTGGTCATCATTGCCATCACGCTGCATGCCGACAGCGAGTTCGAGCGGCTCGTCGTCGCCTGCCTCGGCGGCGTCGGCTTCGTGCGCCGCCGCGGTGGCCGACGCGTTTCACCCACCCTCGGCCGCGGCCAACCGCGACCCTGGCGGCTGCTCGCAGAAGGTCAGGTGACTTCCCAGGCCGCCTCGATCATCTGGAAGATCTCATCCACGGCGGCCTGCGGGTCGGCCGCCTCGCGGGCAAGCGCAAAGGCGTCGATCACGAACCTCGCGATCGCCCGGCAGGCCGTTGCGCTCTGTGACAGGCCGGGATTGGCGACGAGGGCCGTGGCCAGCGACTCCGCATGGCGCAGCCGCATCGACTCCTCGTACTCCCGCAGAGCACGTGACTCGTCGATCATGCGGTAGATCGAGGCGGCGCCGTCCGCCGTGCAGTGCCGGACCATGGCCCGGATCTCGCGGCGCAGTGCGGGGATCAGCGGTTCGTGCGGTGCCCGGTCGGTGACCGCACGGGTGAGGCGTTGTTCGAAGTTGTCGTCCTGCTCGAACACCAGGGCCTCTTTCGAGGCGAAGTGGGAGAAGAGCGTGGTGACGGCCACATCGGCCTCGGCGGCCACGTCACGGATGCCCACCGCGTCGTACCCGCGTTCCAGGAAGAGCCGCAGGGCGGCGTCAGCGATCTTCTGGCGGGTCGCGGCCTTCTTGCGTTCACGGCGTCCGGTCGGCACGGTCATGCCCTGACACTACCAAATACGAATCAATAACAGATATAAAACACTAACCGTTAGTGTTACGGTCGGTCGCATGAAGAGAGTGAGCTTCGCCGAGTTCGGCGGTCCCGACGTTCTCCACCTCGAAGACGCCGAGGAACCCCACGCGGGCCCCGGTCAGATACGTATCGCCGTGCGGGCGGCGGGCGTGAACCCCGTCGACTGGAGGATCCGCGAAGGCCAGTTCCAGAAGGTCCGCCCGATCGAGCTGCCTGCCGGAGTCGGGCAGGACGCCGCCGGGGTGGTGGACAAGGTCGGCGAGGGCGTCGACGGGGTAGGGGCCGGCGACCACGTGTTCGGGCGAGGCTCGAGCACCTATGCCGAGTTCGCCGTCCTGTCGGCCTGGGCCCGTATGCCCGAGGGCCTGACGTTCGAAGAGGCGGCCGGGTACCCCTCCGTGGTGGAGACCGCGCTGCGCGTCATCCGCGAGGTCGGTGTGCGGCCCGGGCAGACGCTGCTGGTCAGCGGTGCGTCCGGGGGAGTCGGATCGGCGGTGCTGCAGATCGCCCGGGACCGCGGCATCACGGTGATCGGCACGGCCGGGGCCGCCAACCAGGACTTTCTACGGAGCCTGGGCGCCCTCGCCACGACATACGGCGAGGGCTGGGCGGAGCGGGTGCGGCGGCTCGGCCGGGTCGACGCGGCTCTCGATCTGGCCGGCTCGGGCGTGATTCGCGAACTCGTCGACCTGACCGGGGACAGGCAAAGGGTGATCTCCATCGCCGATCTCGGCGCACCGGAGCTCGGTGTCCGGTACTCCGGCGTGACCGGGAACGTGCCGCAAGCGCTCGCCGAGGCCGTCGGCCTCATCTCGCAGGGCAAGCTCCACATCCCGGTCGAGAAGTCGTACACGCTCGCCGAGGCCGCGGCAGCGCACATCGACAGCCAGGCCGGTCACACGTGCGGGCGCCGGGTCGTAGTCGTCTGAACCGTTTCCTGCCCGGTCGCACGGCCCGGCAGGCTGCCCTCTTTCCAGCAGTCCTGCCGGGGCCCACCCGGCAGGTGCGCGACGCCCAAGGAGTCCCATGCACACTCCTGTCACGATCATCGGCGCCGGACTCGGCGGCCTCGTCCTGGCCCGCGTCCTGCGCCTCCACGGCCTCCCGGTCACGGTCTACGAGGCGGAGCCCTCCCCGGCGGCCCGTTCGCAGGGCGGGATGCTCGATATCCACGACTACAACGGCCAACTCGCCCTCAAGGCAGCCGGCCTGATGGACGAGTTCCGTGGCCTCATCCTGGAGGGCCGCCAAGCGGTGCGGCTTCTCGGCCGGGACGGGGCCGTCCTGTTCGACCAGACCGACGACGGCACGGGCACAAGCCCCGAGGTACAGCGCGGCGAGCTGCGGCAGATCCTGCTCGACGCACTTCCCGGCGGCACCGTCCGATGGGGCCACAAGGCCACCGGCGTCCGTGCCCTCGCCGGGGGCCGCCACGAGGTGACCTTCGCAGGCGGCACCGCCGTCGTCACAACCCTCCTGGTCGGCGCGGACGGCGCGTGGTCACGAATCCGACCGCTGCTCTCCGACGCCACACCCGAATACGTCGGCCGGTCCTTCGTCGAGACCTGCCTGCACGACGCCGACACCCGACACCCGGCCACCGCGAAAGCGGTCGGCGGCGGGACGCTCGTCGCGCTCGACCCGGACGGGGACGGGAAGTGGCTCGTGGCTCACCGGGAGAAGGGCGGGACCCTCCACGCCTACATCACACTGGCCAAGCCGCAGGACTGGTTCGCCACCTTCGACTTCACCGACGCCGCAGCAGCCACCGCGCGGATCGCGCAGGAGTACGACGGCTGGGCACCGGAACTCACCGCCCTGATCACCGCCGGCCGGACCGCGCCGGTCCTGCGTCCCCTCCATGCCCTGCCGGTCGGGCACCGCTGGGACCGGGTGCCGGGAGTGACCCTGCTCGGCGACGCCGCCCATCTCTCGACGCCCAACGGTGAAGGCGCCGGCCTGGCCATGCTGGACGGCGCCGAACTCGGAAAGGCCCTCGCCGCACGCCCCGATGACATCGAGACCGCCCTCACGGAGTACGAGCGAGGGCTGTTCCCGCGCAGCGCGGCAGCCGCCGCCGCAGTCGCCCACAATCCCACCCCCCAAGAGGTGATCAATTTCTTCACCGGCCGAGAACAAGGGGGATCTGACAGTGCCGCAGAGGTGAGTGACTGCAAGCTCCCCTGCTGAACGATTTGCCACGCCTACGGAGGTTGTTCGTGTTTGCTGTGCAGTACCACCGCTATGGCGGTTCCGAGGTCCTTTGTATGGAGGAGGTCGAAGAGCCGCACGCCGGGCCAGGTCAGGTCCGCATCGCGGTACGTGCCACCGGTGTCACCCCTGCTGACTGGTACCTGCGTTCAGGGATGCTGCGGGACATCACCACCGTGGACTTCCCTCACATCCCCGGCATTGATGCCGCGGGAATCGTCGACGAGGTGGGAGAGGGAGTGACCAGCACCGCCGTGGGGAATGCGGTCTTCGGCCTCGTCCCCTTCGTGGATCAGGGAGGCGCCGCGGCCCAGTACGCCGTGCTGGAGGCGTGGGCGTCCAAGCCTCAGTCATGGTCTTTCGAGGAAGCGGGTGGCGCCGCGGGCAATATCGACACAGCCACGCGTGTACTGGACGCGCTGGAAGCCGCCGAAGGCATGACCTTGCTGATCGATGGTGCCGCCGGAGGCGTCGGCACCATCGCCGCGCAACTCGCCCGGGCTCGCGGCCTCACCGTGATCGGCACCGCGAGCGAAGGCAACCACGGCTTCCTCGGCCAGCTCGGCGTCGTACCGGTCACCTACGGGGCGGGGCTGGCCGATCGCCTTGCCCCGCTGGCTCCGCACGGCATCGACGTGGTTCTGGACGCGGCCGGTAAGGGCTCTCTTGCCGAACTGGTGGCCATTGCCGGCAACCCGCGCCGCGTGGTGACCATCGCGGACTTCGATGCCGGCCGGCACGGAGTACGGTACTCCCGCTCCGAAGCGGGAGAGTCGCCGGGCTGGGCAGGACTGCCGCTGGCGGCCGACCTCGCCGACCACGGCCGCCTCACCGTCCCACTGCACGCCGTGTTCCCGCTGAAGGAGGCCGCCACGGCTCATGACGTCAGCGCCACCGGCCACGCGCGCGGCAAGATCGTCATCACCGTGCCCTGACAACCGTGGGCCTGGTCGCGCTCACCGCCTGGCGCCCGGGTACCGGCCGCCGGCCCTTGACCGGGGGCTCAACGCGCCCAGCTCGAAGAGGGCGTAACAAGCCTCACGGCTCGAACACTCCGGTGACCCCACTCGGGGCCGCCGGAGTGGTTACTCGACCGAGGTACCGGCGCGAGCGACCGAGGTACAGGCGCGAGCTGCCCATCTCAGTGCCGTGTCGGATCCGGCTTCTGTCCGGCACCAGCCGTGAGATTCCGACACCAAATTTGAGACGCTACACATGGCTCGCTCAGGTCTGTGCCATATCCACGAAGCGCGAGTAGTGCCCCTGGAAAGCCACGGTGATCGTCGCCGTCGGGCCGTTACGGTGCTTGGCCACGATCAGGTCGGCCTCGCCCGCGCGGGGGGACTCCTTCTCGTAGGCGTCCTCGCGGTGCAGCAGGATCACCATGTCGGCGTCCTGCTCGATGGATCCGGATTCACGCAGGTCGGAGACCATGGGCTTCTTGTCGGTGCGCTGCTCGGGGCCACGGTTCAGCTGAGAGAGCGCGATGACCGGAAGCTGCAGCTCCTTCGCGAGCAGCTTGAGGTTTCGGGACATGTCCGAGACCTCCTGCTGGCGGCTCTCGGCACGCTTCGAACCGCCGGACTGCATCAGCTGCAAATAGTCGATGACCACGAGCTTGAGGTCGTTGCGCTGCTTCAGGCGACGGCACTTCGCCCGGATCTCCATCATGGAGAGATTCGGGGAGTCGTCGATGTAGAGAGGGGCGGCCGAAACATCCGGCATCCGGCGGGCCAGCCGCGTCCAGTCCTCGTCGGTCATGGTGCCGGAGCGCATGTGGTGCAGCGCGACCCGTGCCTCGGCCGACAGCAGTCGCATCGCGATCTCGTTGCGCCCCATTTCGAGGGAGAAGATCACGCTGGGGAGATTGCTCTTGATCGAACAGGCCCGCGCGAAGTCCAGCGCCAGCGTGGACTTACCCATGGCCGGACGGGCCGCGATGACGACCATCTGGCCGGGGTGCAGGCCGTTCGTCAGGGCGTCGAGGTCGGTGAAGCCGGTCGGCACCCCGGTCATCTCGCCGCTGCGCGAACCGATCGCCTCGATCTCGTCGAGAGCGCCCTCCATGATGTCGCCGAGCGGCAGGTAGTCCTCGCTGGTGCGCTGCTCGGTGACGGCGTAGATCTCGGCCTGCGCGGAATTCACGATGTCGTCGACATCGCCGTCGGCCGCGTATCCCATCTGCGTGATCTTCGTCCCGGCCTCGACGAGACGCCTCAGAACCGCCCGCTCGTGGACGATCTCCGCGTAGTACGAGGCGTTGGCCGCGGTCGGCACGGACTGGACGAGGGTGTGCAGATACGGGGCCCCGCCGACCTTGGTGATCTCACCGCGCTTGACCAGTTCGGCCGCCACCGTGATCGGGTCGGCCGGCTCACCCTTGGCGTAGAGGTCGAGGATCGCCTGGTAGACGGTCTCGTGGGCGGGGCGGTAGAAGTCGTGGCCCTTGATGATCTCCACTACATCGGCGATGGCGTCCTTGGACAGGAGCATGCCGCCGAGGACCGACTGCTCGGCGTCGAGGTCCTGGGGCGGCACCCGCTCGAAACCGGGGGAGCCGCCCTCCCATCCGTCGCTCTCCCTGCCGCGTTCGTGCTGCTCTCCGCGGTCCCGGCCCCCGCCCCGGCGCTGGCGGGTGACGGGCAGACGATCACTGGGACCGGTGTCGGCCCAGGGGTCGTCCAAAGGCTCGGGAATGCTCACCGGGCCACCTCCTCCCGTCCGCTCCGCGGACCTCGCCGTGCCACTCTTTCTTACGGCACAGCACCGACAAACAAGACGCCCGACTCCGGTTCCGGCGCGTCGAGTTCTACGGGGTTCCAAGGCCGGAACAGGGTGCGGGCGCCGGACCACGTTAGGCCGCTCAGCACCGTCAGCCAATCTGGTTATCCACAGGGCATGTGGACGACGGACCAGATGCTGTGGAGAAGTCTGCGGAACCTGTGCACGGAGCGGGGGACAGCACTGTGGACAAACTCATAGCCCCCCAACCATCAGCGCCCTGACCTGGAGTTTCTCCATCCACGGGCTGTGGGGGAGAAAAACTTTCCGAGTCGGCACAAGATCACGACAAACAGCGCACGGGAGAACGCCGATCCTGAGCAAACGTAAGGACCGCCAAGGCATTGCATCTATTACCTGTGGAAGATTAGATTGACCCCTGTGACCCAGGCCCCGGCGAGCTCGCCACCCAGTCGTCGACGGCACGACCGCGAGATAATCTCGCTCGCCGTCCCTGCCTTCGGCGCACTCGTCGCCGAGCCGCTCTTCGTGATGGTCGACAGCGCCATCGTCGGCCATCTCGGCACACCGCAGCTGGCCGGTCTGGCCGTCGCCGCCGCCCTGCTGACCACCGCCGTCAGCATCTTCGTCTTTCTCGCGTACGCCACCACGGCGGCAGTGGCGCGACGGGTCGGAGCGGGCGATGCGGCCTCCGCGATCCGGCAGGGCATGGACGGCATCTGGCTGGCCCTCCTGCTGGGCATCGTCGTCATCGCTCTCGCACTCCCCACAGCTCCCTGGCTCGTGGACATCTTCGGCGCCTCCGACACAGCAGCCCCCTATGCCACCACGTACCTCAGGATCTCCAGTCTCGGTATCCCGGCCATGCTCGTGGTGATGGCCGCGACCGGCGTGCTCCGTGGTCTGCAGGACACCAGAACCCCGCTCTATGTCGCCGTCGGGGGCTTCGCGGCCAACGGGGCCCTCAACGCGGGACTCGTCTACGGCGCCGGACTCGGCATCGCCGGGTCGGCCTGGGGCACAGTGATCGCGCAGGTCTCCATGGCCGCCGCGTACCTGATCGTGGTGGTACGGGGGGCGCGCCGGCACGGCGCCTCGTTGCGCCCCGACGCCGCAGGCATCAAGGCCAGCGCCCGGGCGGGCGTTCCGCTGCTGGTCCGCACCCTGTCACTGCGCGCCGTCCTGATGATCGCCACAGCCGTCGCCGCCCGTCTCGGCGACACCGAGATCGCCGCGCACCAGATCATCCTCTCGCTCTGGAGCCTGATGGCCTTCGCGCTCGACGCCATCGCCATCGCGGGGCAGGCCATCATCGGCCGCTATCTGGGAGCCGATGACACCAGGGGAGCACGTGAGGCATGCCGTCGCATGGTGCAGTGGGGCATCGTTTCCGGGGTGGTGTTCGGGGCCCTGATCGTCCTTGCCCGGCCACTGTTCGTGCCCTTGTTCACCGGCGACCGGTCCGTACAAGACACCCTGCTCCCGGCGCTGCTGGTGGTGGCGCTGTCCCAGCCGATCGCCGGAGTGGTCTTCGTCCTGGACGGAGTGCTGATGGGAGCCGGGGACGGCCGGTACCTGGCCTGGGCCATGCTCATCACTCTGGCGTCCTTCGCCCCCGCGGCTCTGCTGGTGCCGGCAGTCGGCGGCGGCCTGACCGCGCTGTGGTGGGCGATGGGCCTGATGATGACCGTCCGCATGGCGACACTCTGGCTGCGCACCCGGTCGGGCAGGTGGATCATCACCGGCGCCACTCGCTGACCCGGCGGCCCACGCCCCGTTTCACGTGAAACAGTGAAGGGCCGTACCCACTGGGTACGGCCCTTCACCTGCTCTGATGAGCTATGCCCTTAGGCAGCAACAACCTCGATGCCGAGCTGAGCAGCGACCTCGGGGTGCAGACGCACGGACACCTGGTGTCCGCCGAGCGTCTTGATCGGCGAGCCGAGCTCGACGCGACGCTTGTCGACGTCGGGGCCACCGGCGGCCTTGATCGCCGAGGCGATGTCGGCCGGGGTCACGGAGCCGAAGAGACGGCCGGCGTCGCCGGAGCGAACGGCCAGACGAACCTTCACGGCCTCGAGCTTGGTCTTGATCTCGTTGGCCTGCTCGATCGTGGCGATCTCGTGGATCTTGCGGGCGCGGCGGATCTGCGCCACGTCCTTCTCGCCACCCTTGGTCCAGCGGATGGCAAAGCCACGCGGAACCAGGTAGTTACGGGCGTACCCGTCCTTGACGTCGACGACGTCGCCCGCAGCACCGAGGCCGGAGACCTCGTGGGTGAGGATGATCTTCATGATTCGGTCACCCTTCCCTTATCGCGCGGTGGACGTGTAGGGCAGCAGCGCCATCTCACGGCTGTTCTTGACGGCCGTGGCGACGTCACGCTGGTGCTGCGTGCAGTTGCCGGTCACGCGGCGGGCACGGATCTTGCCGCGGTCGGAAATGAACTTCCGCAGCATGTTCGTGTCCTTGTAGTCCACGTACTGGGTCTTGTCCTTGCAGAACGCGCAGACCTTCTTCTTAGGCTTGCGCACAGGCGGCTTCGCCATGGTGTTTCTCCTGTGTGATCAAGAAGTGGGGGTACGAGCCGCCCTAGAAGGGGGGCTCGTCCGAGTAGCCGCCGCCGGAGCCGCCGGAGCTTCCGCCCCAACCGCCTCCGCCTTGCTGGCCTCCGCCCTGCTGACCGCCGGACGGAGCGCTCGTGGCCCACGGGTCGTCGGCGGGAGCGCCGCCGCCGCCCTGCTGGCCACCGCCACCGGGACCGCCGCCCCAGTTGCCGCCGCCCTGCTGGCCGCCGCCGTATCCACCCTGGCCGCCCTGACCACCGCGACCGGTGGTCTTGGTGACCTTGGCCGTGGCGTTCTTGAGGCTGGGGCCGACTTCCTCGACATCCAGCTCGTAGACCGTGCGCTTGACGCCCTCGCGGTCTTCGTACGACCGCTGCTTCAGCCGGCCCTGCACGACAACGCGCATGCCTCGCTGGAGCGACTCGGCGACGTTCTCCGCCGCCTGCCGCCAGACCGAGCAGGTGAGGAACAGGCCTTCGCCGTCCTTCCACTCATTGGTCTGCCGGTCAAAGATGCGGGGAGTGGACGCGACGCGGAACTTCGCGACCGCCGCACCGGACGGGGTGAAGCGCAGCTCGGGGTCGTCGACGAGATTGCCGACGACCGTGATGACGGTCTCGCCTGCCATGGGTGAACCTCTCGGCGGGGATTGCTTCTGGCTGCTTGCTGCTACTCGGACCCGATGACCGCTGAGCTAGATGCTCAGTGGATCTCGGGACGGAGGACCTTGGTCCGGAGGACCGACTCGTTCAGGTTCATCTGGCGGTCGAGCTCCTTGACGACCGCAGGCTCGGCCTGCAGGTCGATGACCGAGTAGATGCCCTCGGGCTTCTTCTTGATCTCGTAAGCGAGACGACGACGGCCCCAGGTGTCGACCTTCTCCACCTTTCCGTTGCCCTCACGGACGACGGAAAGGAAGTTCTCGATCAGCGGGGAGACAGCGCGCTCCTCGAGATCGGGGTCGAGGATGACCATCACCTCGTAGTGACGCATGTGGAACCCACCTCCTTTGGACTCAGCGGCCACGGTCGTTCCGTGGCAGGAGGGTCGTGATGCGTGAGCATCAGTGTCTCCGAGTGGAACAGCCACCACCGACAACACCCTCCGTCGAGAGGGGCTGACGTGCTGGCCTGGGCAGACACCGGTGCAGACCGTACAGAGTACCCGCACACCGGCTTCCGGTTGAAATCCGGTGCTCAGGAGACGCAATCTGGACACATCGGATGTGAGTGGCGCCACAACGCGCCACCTTCCGGCCAGGAGGTCTCCATGGCACAGGCAATACGATCCCGTCCCCGTCCCCGGATTTCCCTTCTCGCCACGGACGGCAGGCCTCACCCGCTCCAGCAAACCCTGGTGGTGGTGACGCTCGTCCTCGGAGCACTCGCCTTCGTGACGGCGATGTTCCACAACCTGCATCTGATCAGTTCGTGGGCCGGACTCATCGGGATCCTGGCGGGTGCGTACGGGCAGTACATCTCGGTGACCACACGCGAGCGGTTCCCGCTGATCATCGGCATGGGCGCGTCCGCCATCGGGTTCTTCCTGGGCATGGCCCACGGCGGCCTCTTCGGCGGCCTGGTGGGCTGATCCGCGACAGACACGACCAGATACAGCCGGTAGCACGATGCCCGGCGCGAGGACCCTTTCGGGCCCTGGCGCCGGGCATCGTGCGGGAACGGGTCCATCCGCTCCCCGGAAGGCCCAGGACGTTGCCGGTCCGTTCCGGCCGGGACGGACCGGCAAGGTTCCATAGGGCCAGACGCCGCGCTTCCCGGTCGCAGTAGGCTTCGGCGCGAGAGCCGGAGCCCCTGACCGATGGGGACACACCTGCCGAGGAGCGCCCCGCATGAGCCTGACCCTGAGGACCATCAGCCGAGAGCAGCATCTGGCGTACATCCAGAACCTGCCCGCGGCGAGTCACATGCAGGTCCCGGCATGGGCAGATGTGAAGGCCGAGTGGCGCTCGGAGAGCCTGGGCTGGTTCGACAAGAGCGGACAGCTCGTCGGCGCCGGCCTGGTGCTCTACCGGCAGTTGCCCAAGATCAAGCGCTATCTCGCCTACCTGCCCGAGGGCCCGGTCATCAACTGGTACGCCCCGAATCTGGACGACTGGCTCCAGCCGATGCTGACGCATCTCAAGCAACAGGGCGCCTTCTCCGTGAAGATGGGCCCGCCGGTCATCATCCGTCGCTGGGACGCCACCGCCATCAAGTCGGGCATCCAGGACCCGGACGTGAAGCGGCTGCGTGACGTCGAGGCCACCCACATCGAGCCGCGCGCCTTCGAAGTCGCCGACCGGCTGCGGAAGATGGGCTGGCAGCAGGGCGAGGACGGCGGCGCCGGATTCGGTGACGTACAGCCTCGCTACGTCTTCCAGGTGCCGCTGGCGAACCGGTCGCTCGAAGACGTCCACAAGGGCTTCAACCAGCTGTGGCGACGCAACATCAAGAAGGCCGAGAAGGCCGGCGTCGAGGTCGTACAGGGCGGTTACGCGGAGCTCGACGAGTGGCAGCGGCTGTACGAGATCACCGCCGAGCGGGACCGCTTCCGTCCTCGTCCGCTGGGCTACTTCCAGCGCATGTGGACGGCCCTCAACAATGAGGACCCCAACCGGATGCGGCTGTACTTCGCCCGGCACGAGGGCGAGAACGTCGCGGCCGCGACCATGCTGATCGTCGGCGGGCACGTCTGGTACTCGTACGGAGCGTCCGCCAACCACAAGCGCGAGGTCCGGCCCTCGAACGCGATGCAGTGGCGGATGCTGCGCGACGCGTACGCCATGGGGGCCACCGTCTACGACCTGCGCGGCATCTCCGACTCGCTGGACGAGACCGACCACCTCTTCGGTCTGATCCAGTTCAAGGTCGGCACCGGCGGGCAGGCGGCCGAGTACCTCGGTGAGTGGGACTTCCCGCTCAACAAGCTGCTGCACAAGGCACTCGACATCTACATGTCGCGCCGCTGATACGCGTCGTCCCGCTGACGCAACCGGCTTCATTCGTTTCAATGGGGCTTCGACTCCGCACACCTCCCACACACCGCAGCCACCAGAAGGGTTCCGGACCGGCCATGGCGCTCTCCCTCTACGTCGACACCGCGCGCTGGCGGGCGCACCAGAAATCCGTCCTCGGCCAGTTCCCCGGCCTCGTCCCAGTCTGCAAGGGCAACGGATACGGCTTCGGTCACGAACGCCTCGCCGACGAGGCCATCCGCTTCGGCTCCGACATGCTCGCCGTCGGAACCACCTATGAAGCGGCCCGCATCAAGGACTGGTTCAGCGGCGACCTGCTGGTCCTCACCCCGTTCCGCCGGGGCGAGGAGCCGGTGCCGCTCCCCGACCGGGTCATCCGGTCCGTCTCCTCCGTGGACGGCGTGCACGCCCTGGTGGGCGCGCGGGTCGTCATCGAGTGCATGAGCTCGATGAAGCGCCACGGGGTCAAGGAGGAGGAGCTCGGGCAGCTGCACGCCGCCATCGAGGACGTACGCCTCGAGGGCTTCGCCCTGCACCTGCCGCTGGACCGCACGGACGGCTCGGACGCGGTCGAGGAAGTCATCGGCTGGATGGACCGGCTGCGCGCGGCCCGGCTGCCGCTGCACACCATGTTCGTCAGCCATCTGCGCTCCGAGGAGCTGGGCCGACTCCAGCAGCAGTTCCCGCAGACCCGTTTCCGCGCCCGCATCGGCACCCGGCTGTGGCTCGGCGACCACGAGGCGACGGAGTACCGGGGCGCCGTTCTGGACGTCACGCGTGTCGTCAAGGGCGACCGTTTCGGCTACCGCCAGCAGAAGGCTGCCTCGGACGGCTGGCTGGTGGTCGTGGCGGGCGGTACGTCGCACGGTGTGGGCCTGGAGGCCCCGAAGGCCCTGCATGGTGTGATGCCGCGCGCCAAGGGCGTCGCCCGCGCGGGTCTGGCCACCGTCAACCGCAACCTGTCCCCGTTCGTCTGGGCCGGCAAGCAGCGCTGGTTCGCCGAGCCGCCGCACATGCAGGTGTCGATCCTGTTCGTCCCGTCGGACGCCCAGGAGCCGAAGGTGGGCGACGAGCTGGTGGCCCATCTGCGCCACACGACCACTCAGTTCGACCGCCTCGTCGACCAGTAGCGCCGACCGCCGACGAGCGGCAGGGCGACGGGGCGCTTTCCGGGGATCCGGGGAGCGCCCCGTTCAGTCGGCGACCGGTCCGTGCGCCCTGCCCCATTCCACCTGCGGCCCTTCCACGGCGGCCACGGCGGGGCGCGGCGGACGCGCCGCCCGCCCCAGCACGAACACGTCCTGGGCGCCGTCGAGCACTCCGCCGGACGGATCGTCCGACCCGTCGCGTCGTACGACGTCCCGCTCCGGCATGAGGATGTCCCGTACGACAACGGCGCAGAGGTACAGCGTGCCCAGCAGATGCAGGGCGATCGCCAGCTGATACCCCTCCGTGGGAAGCCCCTGGTGCTTGTCCCCGCTCGTCGTGTAGGCGAGGTACATCCAGATGCCCAGGAAGTACATGACCTCGCACGCCTGCCAGATCAGGAAGTCGCGCCAGCGCGGCCTGGCGAGGGCGGCCAGGGGGATCAGCCACAGCACGTACTGCGGCGAGTAGACCTTGTTGACGAGGATGAACGCGGCGACGACGAGAAAGGCGAGCTGCGCGAAACGCGGCCTGCGCGGCGCCATCAGCGTCAGCGCACCAATGGCCGCGCACAGCAGAAGCGTCACCAGGGTCGAGACGGTGTTGACGGTCGCGACCTCGATGGGCTCCCCGGTGCGCTGGGTGATGATCAGCCAGAAGGAGCCGAAATCGATGCCCCGTTCCTCGCTGAACGTGTAGAACTTCTTCCACCCCTCGGGGGCGTAGATCATCACCGGCAGATTCACCACCAGCCAGGACACGGCCGCACCGAGCGTCGCCACACCGAACTCCCGCCATTTACCGGCCCGCCAGCACAGCACGAGGACGGGGCCCAGCAGGAACACCGGGTAGAGCTTGGCGGCCGTGGCAAGCCCGATGAGGATGCCGAACGCCGCCGTCCGGCCGCGGGACCACATGAGCATCGCCGCAGCCGTCAGCGCGACGGCCAGCAGGTCCCAGTTGATCGTCGCGGTGAGCGCGAAGGCCGGCGCGAGGGCGACCAGCAGCCCGTCCCAGGGGCGGCGCCGGTGCGTACGGGCGACACAGACCGCGATGATCACGGCGCAGATCATCAGCATGCCCGCGTTGACCATCCAGTACATCTGCTCACGGTGCTGAATGGATCCGCCCGGCGTCAGCCAGGACGCGATCTGCATGAACACCCCCGTCAGAACGGGGTACTCCAGGTACTGCATGTCGCCGGGCAGCCGGTCGAAGTACGGCACAAGGCCCTCGGAGAAGCCACGTGCGACATAGAGATGCGGAATATCCGAGTAGCAGGCGTGCGTGTACTGCGAACCGGCACCCCTGAACCACGCCCAGTTGTAGCAGGGCAGCTTCTGCACCATGCCGAGCGCGAACATCCCGAGGGCCACCAGCGCGACGACGCCCACGGGCGTGAGTGCCGTGCTGCCGAGACGTGCCCAGCGTCCCGACCGCCCGCCGATCAGCTCACTGCCGGCCGCGGCGATCTCGTCCTGGTGCGTGGGCCGTACGACAGGCCGTTCCTCGTGCACACTCGTGTCTTCTGCGCTTGGCATGCCGCTCATCCTGCCGTACGGGACTGTGGGAACGACGAGGGCCGCCGCACCGTGTGGTGCGGCGGCCCTCATGACCGGGTCGGGTCGCCGGTCCGTCCGGGCGGACGGGTGTCAGCCGGCCGGACCCCCGATGATCCCGCCGCCGTCTCCGTTGCCGCCACCATGTCCGTTGCCGTTACCGTTACCGTTGCCGCTGCCCGGTGGCGGGGCAGTCGTCGACGGGCTGGTGCCGGGCTCGCCGATGCCGCCGTTGTTCGCACCACCGTTGTTGGTTCCGCCGTTGTTGTTCTGGCACTTCCAGTCCTCCCACGGGTTACAGGTTTCGCTGGGGTCGGGTGTGGGCGGGGACGGGGTCTTCGAGGACGACTCGGACGGCGTGTTGGACGGCGAGGGCGAGTTCTCCGTGGTGGGCGTCGGCTTGGGGCTCTGCGCGCCGCCACCGTAGACCTTCTCACCGATCGGCGACGGCTTCGGGAAGGTCAGGACCGGCTGGCCCTTCAGCGCACCCGCCATGTAGTCGTGCCAGATCTGGGCCGGGAACGAAGCACCGTGGATCGTCTTCTCACCACCCGTGCCGTACATCTTCTCGAACTTGCGGTTCGCGTTCTTCTCGTTGTCGTCGAGCCGGTACATGCTGATGGCCGTCGACAGCTGCGGGGTGTAGCCGACGAACCAGGCCGACTTGTTGTCGTCCGTCGTACCCGTCTTGCCCGCCACGTCGCGGCCGGGCAGCTGAGCGGGAGTACCGGTGCCCTTCTCGACGACGTTCTTCAGGACATCGGTGACGTTGTCGGCGATGTCGGCACCGAAAGCGCTCTTGGCTTCTTCCTTGTGCCGGTAGATGACATTGCCCCCGTACTTCACTTCGGTGACCGAGTAGGGCTCGCGCTGCTGCCCGCTGGCGGCGAAGGTCGCATACGCGCCGGCCATACGGATCGCGCTGGGCGAGGACGTACCGATGGAGAACGACGGCACATTCGAGTCGGCCATGTTGTTGTCGTCCTTGAGCCCCGCGGCCATGGCTATGTCCTTCACCTTGTCGGTGCCGACGTCCATGCCGAGCTGTACGTACGGGGAGTTGGCGGACCACTGCATCGCCTCACGAAGGGTGATGTTGCCCTTCGACTCATGGGCGTCGTTGGCCTGCAGCCACTCCTTGCCGTTCTCATCGGTCCAGATCTGGCCGTTGTACTTCTTGATCTTCAGCATGTCGTCGGCGTTGTAGATGCTCAGCGGCGAGACCCGCTCACGCTGCGACAGATCCTGGTCCGCGGGGAGCGAAGGGTCGCGCTTGCCGTACTCCATCGCCGCCGCCAGCACGAACGGCTTGAAGGTCGACCCGACCTGCGCACCCGTGGGGTTGGCGTTGTTGGTGTAGTGCTTGGTCGCGTCCTGACCGCCGTAGATCGCCACGATGGCGCCGGTCTTGGGATCCACCGACCCGCCGCCGAACTGGACGTGGGTGTCCGTCTCGGGACGTTGCTTCGGCTTGATCTTGTCGTCGTAGACCTTCTGGACCGCGGCGTCGAGCTCCTTGACCTTCTTCTTGTTGAAGGTGGTGTGGATCTCGTAGCCGCCCTGGGCGAGCTTCTCCGCCGTGACGCCCTCTTTGTTGTTGTTGAGGAAGTACGACTTGGCGAGGTCGACCAGATAGCCGGTCTGGCCGCCCAGCTGGGCGTTCTTCCTCGGCGGATCAGGCATCGGGAACTTGGTGTACTCGGCGCGCTTCTCGGGTGAAAGACGCCCGTCCTTCACCTCTTCGTCGAGGATCCACTTCCACCGCTCCTCGGCCCGTGCGGTGTTCTTCGCCTTGGAGGCCTCGGCATCGATCTCGGGAGCGCCCGCCGGGTCGTAGTAGGTAGCGCCTTTGAGCAGCGTGGCCAGGAACGCACACTCGCTCGGGTTCAGATCGGAGGCGTCCTTGTTGTAGTACGTACGGGCCGCCGCCTGGATCCCGGACGCACCTCGCCCGTAGTACGAGATGTTGAGGTAGTCACGGATGATGTCCTTCTTGTCCTTCTCATTCGTGACCTTGAGCGTGATGAAGAGTTCCCGGAACTTCCGGCTCAGGGTCTGGTCCTGGGACAGGAAGGAGTTCTTCACGTACTGCTGGGTGATCGTCGAGCCACCCTGGGTCTGGCCGCCGGTCGCCATGTTTTTCAGCGCACGGGCGATGCCCATGGGGTCGATGCCCCTGTCATGCATGAAGGACTTGTTCTCGGCCGAGATGACCGCGTTCCGCATCGCCTCGGGGATCTGCTCGTAGCCGATGATCTGACGGTTGACCTCACCGCCCGTGGCGACCATCTGCGTGCCGTCGTCCCAGAAATAGACGTTGTTCTGTGCTTTCGCGGTGTCCTTCACCTGGGGCGTTTCAACCATCGCGTACGCGAGGCCGGCCAGACCCATCAGCAGGCCGAGGAAGCCGATGCAGAGCCCGGAGACGAGCTTCCACGACGGCACCCAGCGCCGCGCGCCGTACTTCCCGGCACGCGGGTAGTCGAGGAAGCGCTTCTTGGCGGGACGCTGACCACCACGGCCATGCCCCCGGCCCGGCCCCTCATGTCCGCTGTCGCCACCGCCTCCGCGCCGACGGCCACCGCCGCCACCGCGGCCACCACCTCGCTGGGCGGCCCGTCTGGCCGCCGCACGCCCGCCGTACGGGCTTTCCCCGCCCTGCGAACCGGTAGGTGACTCCGAAGTTACTCCGCGTGACGGAGCGGCGCGGCGTCCTGAGGACTGCTGGGCGGCTCGTCTGGTCGCTGCACGCCCGCCACCTTGCGGTTGCGGCGTTTTGCGACGGTGCTCGCTCATGGAACGACTACTCCTCGGGCAGGCGAGAGCGCCTGGAAGCGGCAGTTGAGATCCGGTCCCCCCGAATGACGGACCAGCCCTGCGACAGGCTCATCCGCAGCGCATCCGGCTAGTCCGCGAAGACTGACGCGCGCGGCCGTCTCACGGTTCCCGGTGGTCTGCATGCCGCACAGACTACGCACGGTCAAAACCCTCCTAGGGCCGAACTTCACCGCAAACAACGCAAGTCGGTGCCTACGAATTCACGATGTGACGCCGTTCACGATGACCCCTCTTGTCGCAGCGTGGGGACCGATCTATCGTCGTGATGTATCGAGTCGATACATCAGCTCGGTACATCAGCTCGGCACAGGGCTCCGCAAGGACACTCGGACAAGGAGGAGACGAGAGTGAGCAGACGCTCCGGCATCCTCGAATTCGCCGTCCTCGGTCTGCTCCGCGAATCCCCGATGCACGGGTACGAGCTGCGCAAACGCCTCAACACTTCGCTGGGCATCTTCCGCGCCTTCAGCTACGGCACCCTCTACCCCTGCCTCAAGACGTTGGTCGCCAGCGGCTGGTTGATCGAGGAACCGGGAACCGCCCCGGCCGCTCTTCCGCCCGCCACCGGCCGTGCGGTCGCCCCCGCCTCCTCACTGACCGGGCGCCGCGCCAAGATCGTCTACCGGCTGACGGCAGAAGGTAAGGAGCACTTCGAGGAACTGCTTTCGCACACCGGCCCCGACTCCTGGGAGGACGAGCACTTCGCAGCGCGTTTCGCCTTCTTCGGGCAGACGGAGCACGAGGTGCGGATGCGGGTGCTGGAAGGCCGGCGCAGCCGGCTGGAGGAGCGCCTGGAGAAGATGCGGGCCTCTCTGGCCCGCACCCGTGAGCGCCTCGACGACTACACACTTGAGCTGCAGCGACACGGCATGGAGTCCGTGGAGCGCGAAGTGCGCTGGCTGAACGAGCTCATCGAGAGCGAGCGGTCGGGACGGGATCAGCGACGATCCTCCCCCGGAAGCGAAGCTCCGCAGAACACAGCAGGAGAGACGGACGGCCTGCCCCGGCACCGGGGTGACACCCTGCCGGATCCGTCCGACGACACCTCAAAGTGAGGTCCCCGCAGATCCGCGGGGCTTCATCGGGAACATCCATTACACACAGGGAGCAACCGGAATGGGTTCGGTTCGCGTAGCCATCGTCGGCGTGGGCAACTGCGCCGCCTCGCTGGTCCAGGGCGTCGAGTACTACAAGGACGCCGATCCGGCCGGCAAGGTGCCCGGTCTGATGCACGTCCAGTTCGGCGACTACCACGTGCGGGACGTCGAGTTCGTCGCCGCCTTCGACGTCGACGCGAAGAAGGTCGGCCTCGACCTCGCGGACGCCATCGGTGCGAGCGAGAACAACACCATCAAGATCGCCGACGTTCCCAGCACCGGCGTGACCGTCCAGCGCGGCCACACCCACGACGGCCTGGGCAAGTACTACCGCCAGACCATCGAGGAGTCGGCCGAGGCCCCGGTCGACGTCGTCCAGGTCCTCAAGGACAGCAAGGTCGACGTCCTCGTCTGCTACCTGCCCGTCGGTTCCGAGGTCGCTGCGAAGTTCTACGCGCAGTGCGCCATCGACGCCAAGGTCGCGTTCGTCAACGCTCTCCCGGTCTTCATCGCCGGCACCAAGGAGTGGGCGGACAAGTTCACCGAGGCCGGTGTCCCGATCGTCGGCGACGACATCAAGTCGCAGGTCGGCGCCACCATCACGCACCGCGTGATGGCGAAGCTCTTCGAGGACCGGGGTGTCATCCTGGACCGCACGATGCAGCTGAACGTCGGCGGCAACATGGACTTCAAGAACATGCTCGAGCGTGAGCGCCTGGAGTCCAAGAAGATCTCCAAGACGCAGGCCGTCACCTCCCAGATCCGTGACCGCGAGCTCGGTGAGGACAACGTCCACATCGGTCCGTCGGACTACGTGGCCTGGCTGGACGACCGCAAGTGGGCGTACGTGCGCCTCGAGGGCCGCGCCTTCGGTGACGTTCCGCTGAACCTGGAGTACAAGCTGGAGGTCTGGGACTCCCCGAACTCCGCCGGTGTCATCATCGACGCCGTCCGCGCCGCGAAGATTGCCAAGGACCGCGGCATCGGCGGCCCGATCCTCTCCGCGTCCTCGTACTTCATGAAGTCCCCGCCGGTCCAGTACTTCGACGACGAGGCCCGCGAGAACGTCGAGAAGTTCATCAAGGGCGACGTCGCCAACTGACACGCCCCGATACGGCGCGCCGACGTGGTCCGGTACGGAGCGGCACCGCTCCTTCCCTTCCGCACCATTGAGTCGGAACGACAGGGAAACGGAGGCGTCCGAGGCGGGCATGCCTCTGGCAGGCGGAGGGCGGTACCACCGGTCCATACGGTGGGTACCGCCCTCCGGGCCGTCCCGGCTCTCGGTGCAAGGCGGACCGCACCCAGATGGCCGACCGGTTGCGGGAACAGGCCACGATCCACACCATCACGGCAGAACCGGGCCGCAGCCCGTCCAAGGTCCGCCGCGAGAGCCGCCGCGACCGGCACCCGGTCAACGGGCGATACTCCCCGTGCCGCCCAGGCTCGTGCGGAAGCCCGTCGGTCCCGGCCCAAGCCGTGAAGAGACATGGTGCGGCCTGATCAGACCGACCACGTGTTGCGACGATGCCTGGAAACCGCCCATCCGCCGGGGACTCTCAACGTATGTGACCCTTGATCACATGCCCGTCGTCGGTGATCTGCGCGTACTGCTGCGCCTTCGGAACTTCCGTCGTCTGCTCGCCGTGCGACTTCTCTCCCAGTGCGCCGACGGCGTCTACCAGGTCGCGCTGGCGGCGCACGTCGTCTTCTCCCCGGAGAAACAGGCGTCGGCGGGGGCCATCGCCTCCGCCATGGCCGTGCTCCTGCTGCCGTACTCGCTCATCGGCCCCTTCGCCGGCGTCCTACTGGACCGCTGGCCACGCCGTCAGGTCTTTCTGTACGGCAATCTGCTGCGCGCCGCACTCGCCTGCTGCACCGCGTTCCTGATCCTGGGGTCCGCACCCGACTGGCTCTTCTATGTCTCGGCGCTGTGCGTCACCGCGGTCAACCGCTTCGTGCTGGCCGGACTCTCGGCCGCGCTGCCGCGTGTCGTCGACAAGGACCGGCTGGTGCTGGCCAACTCGCTCTCACCAACTGCGGGCACACTCGCTGCCACGGCCGGCGGCGGCCTCGCCTTCGTCGTACGGCTGGGGCTCGCCGACTCCGACGCGGCGGTGGTGCTGCTGGGCGCGGCGCTCTACCTCGCTTCGGCGCTGGCCTCCCTGAGCCTTGCCACTGGGCTTCTCGGACCGGATCGGGACGGGCGCCGGATCCGGCTGCGGAAGGCTCTGGCCATCACGGCGCGCGGACTCGCCGACGGACTGCGTCATCTGGCAAAGCGGAAACAGGCCACCCGTGCGCTGGCCGCGATGACCGTGATGCGCTTCTGTTACGGGGCGCTGACCGTGATGGTGCTGATGCTGTGCCGGTACGCCTGGTCCGACAGCGAATCCGAGGGCCTGGCCCTCCTCGGGCTGGCTGTGGGCATATCCGGTGCGGGGTTCTTCGCGGCGGCCGTGCTGACACCGTGGGCAGTGGGACGGCTCGGGCGGTTCCGCTGGATGGCCGTATGCGCGACGGCGGCCGCTGTCCTCGAACCCGCGCTGGGGCTCTGGTTCATTCCTGCGCCGATACTCGCCGCGGCGTTCATCCTCGGACTCGTCACTCAGGGGGCGAAGATCGCGACCGACACGGTGGTGCAGACCTCGGTGGACGACGCCTTCCGCGGCCGGGTCTTCTCCCTCTACGACGTGCTGTTCAATGTCGCGTTCGTGGGCGCTGCCGCGGTCGCCGCCCTGATGCTGCCTCCTGATGGGCAGTCGTTCATGGTGGTGACCGGGGTGGCCATGCTCTATGCGGCCGTCGCCGCACCGCTGTTCCGGTGGAGCCGTGCCGAGCGAGCGCTCTGAAGCGTGTGTACTGCGGTGGGGGGGGGGGTTTTTGGGTTAAAAACACCCCCCAACCCAACCCGGGGGGGGGGGGTGTTTTGGTTTAAAATAAAAACCCCCCCCCCCCCCCCGGGGGGGGAAAGAC
>NZ_JBIBVN010000022.1:101539-137555 GCF_043080425.1 Streptomyces sp. NPDC015032
GCGGGGGCCCCGGGGGGGGCTTTTGGGGGTGTTCGGGGGGGGGGGGGGTGTTTTCCCCGGCAAACCCCCCCCCCCCCCCGCCGGGGGGGGGTCATGTTTCACGTGAAACATGACCGCCCCCCGTTCCCGGTTCGTGCCGATCGAGCCTTCAGCGGCCTCAGCTCTGCGCGACCCACCACTTCTTGAGTTTTTCGACCGCCACGTCATGCCCCATCGGCCCATGCTCCAGCCGCAGCTCCAACAGGAACGCATAGGCCTTGCCAATCACCGGCCCCGGGCCGACACCCAGGGTCTTCATGATCTCGTTGCCGTCCAGGTCGGGCCGGATGGCATCCAGCTCCTCCTGCTCCTGCAACTGCGCGATGCGCTCCTCGAGCCCGTCATAGGTCCGTGAGAGGGCAGCGGCCTTGCGCTTGTTCCGCGTGGTGCAGTCCGAACGGGTCAGCTTGTGCAGCCGCTCCAGCAGCGGGCCCGCATCACGCACATACCGGCGCACCGCGGAGTCGGTCCACTCACCGTCACCGTAACCATGGAAGCGCAGATGAAGCTCCACGAGCTTCGAGACGTCCTTGACCGTGTCGTTGGAGTACTTGAGCGCGGTCATCCGCTTCTTGACCATCTTGGCGCCCACCACCTCGTGGTGATGGAACGAGACGCGCCCGTCCTTCTCGAAGCGCCGCGTCCTCGGCTTGCCGATGTCATGAAGGAGAGCGGCAAGGCGCAGAACCAGATCGGGGCCGTCCTCCTCCAAGTCGATCGCCTGCTCAAGAACGGTCAGCGAGTGCTCGTAGACATCCTTGTGACGGTGATGCTCGTCACTCTCCAGACGCAGGGCCGGGAGCTCCGGCAGCACCTGCTGCGCCAGACCCGTGTCGACGAGCAGCGCCAGACCCTTGCGGGGGTTGGCGGAGAGCAGCAGCTTGTTCAGTTCCTCCCTGACCCGCTCGGCGGAGACGATCTCGATGCGCGCGGCCATTTCCGTCATCGCCGCGACCACGTCAGGAGCGACATCGAAGTCCAGCTGTGCGGCGAATCGAGCGGCACGCAGCATGCGCAGGGGGTCGTCGGAGAAGGATTCCTCAGGTGTGCCGGGGGTGCGCAGCACCCGCTGGGCCAGGTCCTCAAGGCCGCCGTGGGGGTCGACGAAGTCTTTTTGAGGAAGCGCGACGGCCATCGCGTTGGCCGTGAAGTCACGACGGACGAGGTCTTCCTCGATGGAGTCGCCGTAGGACACCTCGGGCTTGCGCGAGGTCCTGTCGTACGCCTCCGACCGGTATGTGGTGACTTCGATCTGGTAGCCGTCCTTCTGGACACCCACGGTGCCGAAGGCGATCCCGACCTCCCACACCGAATCGGCCCACGGCCTGACGATCTTCAGGACGGCCTCGGGGCGGGCGTCGGTCGTGAAGTCCAGGTCGTTCCCGAGCCTGCCGAGCAGCGCGTCCCGGACCGAGCCGCCGACCAGAGCGAGACTGAATCCGGCATCCTTGAAACGGCGGGCGAGATCGTCGGCGACCGGTGACACCCGCAGCAGTTCACTGACTGCGCGGTGCTGCACCTGGGTCAGGGCACTGGAGCTGTCTTCATTGGCGTTCGACACAACTGAAAAGGGTACGTGCCCGGACCGGCCCGGTCGTCCTGGTTTCGTCCCGTCCTGCGAGACTCTTCCGATCATGTAGCGGACTCCCAGGCACTTGATGCCCGCGCACATCGTTACCATGCGGGGACGCAGCAACCGACAACCATCGACACCAGCTGACGACGACGAGGGACGGGTAGGCGCGTGGCCGAGGCGGCAGACATTCAGGGGATCGGTCCCTCTCCTGGCCGCCGGTGGCTGCGGCGCACAGCCGCCTTGATCATCGGGGCACCGCTCGTCGCGGCTCTACTGGCCGGGCCCACCGCATCCGCCGCACAGGCCGGCGGGACGGCCAAGGCCCCCACCGGCTCCGGCATGGTCGATGTGTCCCTGAACACCGTCGCTCCGAGCGCCCCGGTCAAGGGGGACACACTGACCGTCTCCGGCACCGTGACCAACCGGGGCAAGGAGACGATCACACAGGCGGAGGTCGACCTGCGAGTGGGCCCGAGGCTCTACGGCAGGACGTCGATCGACACCGCTGCCAAGCGCACCGCGTACGTCCCCGGCAGCGACCCCGCCCCGCTCGGCGGCAAGTACGCGGTCAAACTCGCAAAGCTCCCTTCCGGAATCAGCCAGGACTTCACGCTGTCCGTCCCGGTCGGCAAGTTGGGGCTCGGCGACGACGGCGTCTACCAGCTCGGTGTCTCACTGTCCGGGCAGACCTCCCGGGCCCGGTACGACCAGGTGCTGGGGATCCAGCGCACCTTCCTGCCCTGGCAGGAGAAGGAGCGCGACTCCAGGACAAAGGTCACCTATCTCTGGCCGCTCATCGCATCGCCCCACGTCACCGCCGAAACCGGCTCCGACGATCAGCAGACACCCGTGTTCGCGAACGACGACCTGGCCGCCGAACTCGCGCCCGGAGGGCGCCTCGAACAGCTGGTCTCGCTGGGCAGCCAGCTGCCCGTGACCTGGGTGATCGACCCGGATCTGCTGGCCAGCGTCGACGCGATGACGGGGAACTACCGCGTGAAGTCCGGCGACACCACGGTCGCCGGGAAGAACCAGGCCGTCGCCAAGGAGTGGCTCACCTCGCTGGAGGCCGCGGTATCCGACGGCAAAGTCGTCGCGCTGCCCTTCGCCGACCCTGATCTGGCGTCCCTCGCCCACCGTGGCAAGAACGTTTCGGGCACTCTCAGCCACCTGCAGACCGCCACGGATGTGGCCGGGACCACTGTGCAGACCATCCTGCACGTGAAGCCGTCGACCGACTTCGCCTGGCCCGTCGACGGGGCGGTCGACCCGTCGATCGTCGATGTCGCCACCTCGGCCGGCGCCCACAACGTGATCGCCCGCAGCGACAGCTTCCAGGAGAGCGACAGTCTGCCGTACACGCCGACCTCGGCCCGTCCCATCGGCGGCGGTACCACCGCCGTGGTCGCCGACGCCCGGCTCTCCACCGCCTTCCAGGGCGATATGTCAAAGGCGGGGAAGTCCACCCTCGCCGTGCAGAAGTTCCTCGCGCAGACCCTCGCGCTGGCCGATCAGGACACGGACGAGGAACGGAGCATCGTCGTCGCACCGCAGCGGATGCCGACGGTCGCCCAGGCCCAGTCGATGGCCCACGCCCTGCACGCCCTCGACGACGAACGCTGGACCCAGCCCCTCGGGCTCGTGGAAGCGTCCGAGGCGAAGCCCGACGCGGACGCGACGACCAGCGTCCCCGGATCCTCCCAGTACCCGAAGAAGCTCCGCAGCCAGGAGCTGCCCACCCAGGCCTTCCAGGACATCAGGTCCACCCAGGTCTCGCTCAACGGCTTCCAGGTCATCCTCACCCACCCCGAGCGGGTAGTGACCCCCTTCGGCAATGCGATCAACCGGTCCATGTCGACATCGTGGCGTGGCAAGCCGCTGGAGGCCCAGCAGTACCGGGACTCGGTACGCACCTATCTGCAGGGCCTCATCAACGAGGTCCAGCTCATCTCGAAGTCGGACGTCACTCTGTCCGGCCGCAGCGCCACGATCCCCGTGACCGTGCAGAACAGGCTGTTGCAGGGCGTGGACCACCTGGTCCTCCGGCTGAAGTCGGAGAACGCGACCCGGCTCAAGCTCAACGACGGCGGAGCCGTGGCGGAGCAGCCGATCCGTATCGCCGGCGGCCACAGCCAGTCCGTGAAGTTCGACGCCGCGGCCAACATCAACGGCCAGGTGCAGATGACCGCACAGCTCTACACCGAGGACGGCACTCCGTACGGCGGAGAGATGACGTTCACCGTGAAGGTCTCCGAGCTCACCCCGACCGTGCTGCTGGTGATCGCCGGCGGGCTGCTGCTTCTGGTCCTCGCAGGCATCAGGATGTACACCCAGCGCAAGCGGGCCAACGCCGCAGGCGCGGCCGGCGGCGACGGCAGTGATCCCGGGCAGCCGAGTGACCCGACGCCGGACACCGGTCCGGAAAGCGGGGCACCGTCGGACCCGGGTGAGAAAGTGGAACGTTGAGCGATGTCTGTCGCGGCCGGTCGGCCGGGGACGATGAGGTGGGGTTTCGATGAACGCGCCGTACGACAATGACCGCGGTCAGGGTGCGGGCGGAGCCGGGTCTTCGGGTGGCCCCCCGGCCCCTCCCGGGCCGGACCAGTATGCACCGACGCCCGATCCGTACCTTCAGTCCACGTACGACTACGACCCCTACCGGGCCCAGGATCTTTCCGTCCAGGACCCGGTGACCGAGGCGCTCTACGACCGCGCCGCACACCCGCCGCCGCCCCCCGGCACCTACCAGCAGCCCCAGCCGCTCTACCAGCAGCCGCCCGCGGCGCAGCACGCACCCGATCCGCGTATCTGGGCACAGACCCCACCGCCGGAGCCCGACGGGCCGTCGCGGCACCTGCCGTACGGCGACAATCCGGCGACCACCCAGTTCGTCGGGGTCGACGAACTTGTCAGCCAGGCGTCCGACGACCGTGAGCAGCCGGACGCCTTCGCGCACCTGTTCCGGGACCAGGAGGGCCAGGCGGGTTCCTCGCCCGTCCCGGCCGGGCCGGCTCCGGCGCCCGCGCCGCCCAAGTCCGGCGGCCGGGCCTCCGGCCTGCTGAAGTCCAGTGCCGTGATGGCGGCCGGCACGCTCGTGTCCCGGCTCACCGGCTTCGTCCGCAGCCTGGTGATGACCGCCGCGCTGGGCGCGGCGCTGCTCGGCGACAGCTTCACCATCGCGTACACGCTGCCGACGATGATCTACATCCTCACCGTCGGCGGCGGGCTGAACTCGGTCTTCGTCCCCCAGCTCGTCCGGTCCATGAAGGACGACGAGGACGGCGGCGAGGCCTACGCCAACCGGCTGCTGACCCTCGTGATGGTCGCGCTCGGGGTGATCGTCACGCTCGCGGTCTTCGCCGCTCCGTTGCTGATCCACATGATGTCGCCGACGATCGCCCGGGACACGGCCGCCAACAGCGTCGCCGTGACGTTCGCCCGGTACTGCCTGCCGACCATCTTCTTCATGGGCGTGCACGTCGTGATGGGCCAGATCCTCAACGCCCGCGGCAGGTTCGGCGCGATGATGTGGACCCCGGTCCTCAACAACATCGTCATGATCTTCACGTTCGGCATGTTCATCTGGGTCTACGGCACCTCCGCCGAATCCCAGATGGGGGTCCAGACGATCCCGCCGGAGGGCGTCCGGCTCCTGGGCATCGGCACCCTGCTCGGCCTGATCGTCCAGTCCCTGGCCATGATCCCGTATCTGCGCGAGGCCGGTTTCCGTTTCCGCCCGCGCTTCGACTGGAAGGGACACGGGCTCGGCAAGACGGTCAAGCTGGCCAAGTGGACCGTCCTGTTCGTGCTGGCCAACCAGGCGGGTGTGCTCGTCGTCACCCAGCTCGCGACGTCGGCGGGCAAGCTGTCCGGCAAGGACGGCGCCGGCTTCCTCGCGTACTCCAACGCCCAGCTCATCTGGGGCATGCCGCAGGCAATCATCACCGTGTCGGTCATGGCGGCCCTGCTGCCCCGCATCTCCCGCGCCGCCCACGACGACGACCCGGGCGCCGTACGCGACGACATCTCTCAGGGGCTGCGCAACTCGGCCGTGGCGATCGTGCCGGTGGCCTTCATGTTCCTTGCCCTCGGCCTGCCGATGTGCACCCTGATGTACGCCTCCGCGGGCACCGAAGCGGCCCGGTCCATGGGCTTCATCCTCATGGCCTTCGGTCTCGGTCTGATCCCGTATTCCGTGCAGTACGTGGTGTTGCGAGGCTTCTACGCCTACGAGGACACCCGCACGCCCTTCTACAACACGGTCATCGTCGCCGCGGTCAACGCGGCCGCCTCGGCCCTCTGCTATGTGGTCCTGCCGGCTCAGTGGGCCGTGGTCGGCATGGCCGCCTCGTACGGGCTCGCGTACGCCGTCGGCGTGGGCATCGCCTGGCGACGGCTGCGCAACCGGCTGGGCGGCGATCTGGACGGCTCCCACGTCGTACGCACCTACGCTCGTCTGTGCCTGGCCGCCATCCCGGCGGCGGCGCTCGGTGGCGGTGTCGGATTCGCTGTTCTCAAGGGACTCGGCGAAGGCGCCTTCGGATCACTCGTCGCGCTGATCTGCGGCGGGGCCGTTCTGCTGGGCGTCTTCTTCGTCGCCGCCAAGCGGATGCGGATCGAAGAGATCAACGGCATGGTCGGCATGGTCCGAGGGCGGCTGGGGCGCTGAGGATCACAGCCGCACAACCATCACCGCCCCTTGCGTGTCGTGCATAGCGCCGGAGTGTGGGCACAATTGGCGTGACTGTGCAGGGCTGGCTGGCATCGCGCAACGGATGGGGAGGCAGGAACGACGGTGGCGGAACGTAGCACGGCTGCCGTCGACGTGGCCGACAACAGCGGTGATGAGCCGCTGGCCGCCAAGGCGGACGAGGCCACGACCGACGGGACGGCGGAAGCGCAGGACACAACGGGCACAGAGCCGCAGGAAACGGACGGTGAGCGCATCAGCTCCGAGACCGCTCTGCCGAGCCCTGATCTGCACAGCGGACACAAACTTGCCAGACGCTACCGGCTCGAGGAGTGCGTCACCCGTCTGGACGGGTTCAGCAGCTGGCGCGCAGTCGATGAAAAGCTGCGCCGTGCGGTGGGCGTACATCTGCTTCCCGCAGACCACCCGCGAGCCCGCTCCGTGCTGGCCGCGGCCCGCTCCTCCGCACTGCTCGGCGACCCGCGCTTCGTGCAGGTGCTCGACGCGGTGGAGGAGAACGACCTCGTCTACGTCGTCCATGAATGGCTCCCCGACGCCACCGAGCTCACCTCTCTGCTGGCCGCAGGACCGATGGACGCACACGACGCGTACCAGCTCGTCAGCCAGGTCTCCCAGGCCATGGCAGCCGCGCACCGCGAGGGGCTCGCACATCTGAGGCTGACCCCGGGCGCGGTGCTGCGAAGCTCGACCGGGCAGTACCGGATCCGCGGCCTCGCGGTGAACGCCGCGCTGCGGGGCATCACCTCCGACAGCCCGCAGCGCGCGGACACCGAGGCGATCGGCGCCCTGCTCTACGCCGCGCTGACCCAGCGCTGGCCGTACGAGACCGATGCCTATGGTCTGTCCGGTCTGCCCAAGGGAGTGGGGCTGATCGCCCCCGACCAGGTACGGGCTGGTGTCCACCGCGGCTTGTCCGAGATCGCCATGCGCGCACTCGCCAACGACGGTGCCACTGCCTCCCGGCAGGAGCAGCCGTGCACCACCCCGGACGAACTGGCCAAGGCCGTTGCCGCGATGCCCCGCATCCGTCCTCCGGAGCCCACCTTCACGGCGCCCCCGGAGTACCAGCGCACGACCTACCAGCAAGGCACCTACGGGCGCCCGCCCACGGCCCCCGGCGTCACCACGCAGCCCGTGATCACCGTGCCCCCGGCACCGCTCCAGAGCCGCACCGGCAAGGTCCTCAAGTGGGCGGTGTCCGCGCTGCTCATCGCCGCATTGGGCCTCGGCAGCTGGCAGCTCGCCGAGACGCTCCTCGACCGCAACAACGACTCCGGGAGCAACGACACCACGCAGACGACCCCGAAGAACGAGGACAACAAGGCTCCGGCCCCGCTCAAGCCGCTGCGGATAACCGGTGCGACGGAGTTCATGCCCAGCGGTTCGGGGATGAAGCCGGAGGACGCGCCGAAGGCCGTCGACGGCGATGCGAGTACCGCCTGGGTCACTTACCGCTATCGGGGCTACGCCAACTTCGGCAACATCTCGAACCGCCGGGACGGCAGCGGCATCGTCGTCGATCTGGGCAGTGTTCAGGATGTCAAGGGCATCAAGGTCGAGATGTTCCGCGGTGGGCAGAAGGCCGAAGTGCTCGCGGCCGACGCGAACGCCTCCACCCCGTCGTCGCTCTCGGACTTCTCTGAGCGCCTCACCAAGCTCGGAACAGTGGGGGGCGAGCTGAAGGAGTCCCTCGCCAAGCCCGTACGGACCCGCTACGTGCTGATCCACATCACGGAGCTTCCGTCGGACGGGACGTCCGACGGCTTCCGCGGCGGAATCTCGGAGATCTCGGTACTCGGCTGACGCGAAAGGCCGGTGGGGGGGGGTCCCACCGGCCTTTCGCACACCGGCCGGCCGTCCGGCACGATCCCGTGCGGTGCGCCCTGCCGCCCACTGCCCCTGCTCACTCGAATCGTGATAGACAGACGCACCTTGACGCAGAGAGAGGGAGGGAGGGGGAGGTGGCCGCCGAGCCGTCGGAACCACTCAGCGACTCAGACCTCCTCGCTCGCCATGTGGCCGGTGAACCCGACGCCTTCGGCGAGCTCGTACGACGCCACCGTGACCGGCTGTGGGCCGTGGCACTGCGGACCCTGGGCGACCGCGAGGAAGCCGCCGACGCCGTCCAGGATGCGCTGGTCTCCGCCTTCCGGGCCGCCCATACCTTCCGCGGCCAGTCCGCCGTCACCACCTGGCTGCACCGCATCACCGTCAACGCCTGCCTCGACCGGATCCGCAAGGCAGCCACCCGCAAGACCTCGCCGGTCGATGACACCGAACGATTCGACCAGCTCCTTGAACCGCACGAGTCCGCGGAAGCCCCGGCGGAGCGCCGGGACCTGAACCGCGAACTCCTGGCCGCACTCGCCACGCTCCCCGCCGAACAGCGTGCCGCTCTGGTCCTCGTGGACATGCAGGGATACCCCGTGGCCGAAGCGGCCCACATCCTCGACGTACCGACAGGCACCGTGAAGAGTCGCTGCGCGCGGGGCAGAGCCCGGCTGGCCCCTCTGCTCACTCACCTCCGCAGTGAGGGCACAGGGGCCGGGGAACCCGACGCGGGAAGGAACCGGACGCCTCCCGCATCCGTCCCACCCGCATCGGGGCCGAGGGACGCCGGTACAAGCGATCCTGCTGCAGTGAAGGGCGGAGGTGGGCGCGCATGACATCAACGACCGACACGAGCCGGCACCCGGACATCTCGGAGATCTCCGATCTCACGGAGGGGCTGCTCCCGCCGTCACATGCGGCAGAGGTACGCAGTCATGTGGACGGCTGCGAGCTCTGCAGCAATGTCCATGCCTCACTCATGGAGATCCGTGAGCTGCTCGGCACCATGCCCACGCCTCAGCACATGCCCAACGATGTCGCAGACCGTCTCGACGCCGCGCTCGCCGCCGAGGCTCTCAGTACTGCGGCGCCCGTCGGAACAGTGCATGTTTCACGTGAAACAGAACCCTCTGCGGCACGCAAGACGGAAGCGGAGCCCGGTCTGCCCGACCGTCCTGCCGGGCGTCCCCGGGCCACCACCGGTCCCGGCCGTCGGCCGGCCCGGCGCCGCCGCACAGCCGTGCTCGGCACCGCTCTCGGCGCAGCTGTGGTCGGTGTGGGCGTCTTCATGCTGCAGAGCGTCCAGCCGTCCCAGGAGGATGCCGCCCTCAAGGCGGCGGACCGAGGCTCCAGCTCCGCAGCGAAAGGTGCAGAAACCTTCTCGGCCTCCACCCTCGAAGGCCGGGTCCAGACGCTCCTTCTGAGCGGGGGCACGGAGCCACCGCGTACGAACGGCACCAGCACCGAGAAGAAGGCGCCGCCGTCCGTCGACATTCAATCGACGCCCAAGAGCGACTCTCCCGGATCCGAGTCGCCTCGAACACCGCTGCGCGCACCCGCCGTGTCCGTCCCCCTCTGCGTGGAGCAGGGCATCGGGCGGACGACGGCGGCCCTCGCCATGGCAGAAGGCACCTACGAGGGCGCGGATGCCTTCCTCGTCGTCCTGCCGCACCCCTCCGACGCGACCCGCGTCCAGGCGTATGTCATCGACGCGGCCTGCGTCCGGGAAAAGCCCGCGTCCAAGGGGAAGCTACTGCTGACCCGCGCCTACGCACGCCCCTGAGAATCGCGCCGGACGCGGCCCCGGCACGTCGGGAATGCATCCCCCGTAGGATCCGTTGGGTGGGGTGAGAGCCGTTGAACCACCCCAGTAGGCGTGACAGTAGGCAGTCTGCAGAGACGAGGAAGAAACCCGTGAGCGACGTCCGTAACGTGATCATCATCGGCTCCGGCCCCGCGGGCTACACCGCCGCCCTTTACACCGCACGCGCCTCGCTGAAGCCGCTGGTGTTCGAAGGCGCCGTCACCGCCGGCGGTGCGCTGATGAACACCACCGACGTGGAGAACTTCCCGGGCTTCCAGGACGGGATCATGGGCCCCGAGCTCATGGACAACATGCGCGCCCAGGCCGAGCGCTTCGGCGCGGAGCTCGTCCCCGACGATGTCATCTCCGTGGACCTCACCGGCGACATCAAGACGGTCACCGACACAGCCGGCACGGTGCACCGTGCCAAGGCCGTCATCGTGACGACCGGCTCGCAGCACCGCAAACTGGGCCTGCCCAACGAGGACGCTCTCTCCGGTCGCGGCGTCTCCTGGTGCGCGACCTGTGACGGCTTCTTCTTCAAGGACCAGGACATCGCAGTGATCGGCGGCGGCGACACCGCGATGGAGGAGGCGACCTTCCTCTCCCGCTTCGCCAAGTCCGTCACCATCGTCCACCGCCGTGACTCGCTGCGTGCCTCCAAGGCCATGCAGGACCGTGCCTTCGCCGACCCGAAGATCAAGTTCGCCTGGGACAGCGAGGTCGCCGGAGTACATGGTGAGCAGAAGCTGTCCGGGCTGACCCTCCGGAACACCAAGACCGGCGAGACGTCCGAGCTCGCGGTGACCGGCCTGTTCATCGCGGTGGGCCACGACCCGCGCACCGAGCTCTTCAAGGGACAGCTCGAACTCGACGACGAGGGCTACCTCAAGGTCGACGCTCCCTCGACGCGCACCAATCTGACCGGTGTCTTCGGCGCCGGTGATGTTGTCGACCACACCTACCGGCAGGCCATCACCGCTGCCGGCACGGGCTGCTCGGCCGCTCTCGACGCCGAGCGCTTCCTCGCTGCGCTCGCCGACGACGAGAACGCCGCCGCGGCCACCGTCTGATCCACACCCCTCACCCCACACCCCAAGAAGTTAAGGAGGCCGCCGTGGCCGGCGACCTGAAGCATGTGACTGACGACTCCTTCGACGAGGTCGTCCTGAAGAGCGAGAAGCCTGTGCTGGTGGACTTCTGGGCCGCCTGGTGCGGTCCGTGCCGCCAGATCGCGCCTTCCCTGGAGGCCATCGCCGCCGAGCACGGCGACGAGATCGAGGTCGTCAAGCTCAACATCGACGAGAACCCGGCCACGGCCGCCAAGTACGGCGTCATGTCCATCCCGACCCTGAACGTCTACAAGGACGGCGAGGTCGCCAAGACCATCGTGGGTGCCAAGCCGAAGGCCGCGCTCCTCCGGGACCTCGAAGGCTTCATCAGCGAGTAGGGCTGTTGCCCGTTGTTTCACGTGAAACGGGTCCGTCCCCAAGGGGATGGACCCGTTTCGTATGACCCCTGGGCCCTGGGATCACAGCGGCCGCAGCGCCGGCTCCTTCTGGACGGCACCCAGCAACCGGTCCAGCGCCAGCTCGACGTCCTCCTTCCAGGAGAGCGTCGCCCGAAGTTCCAGTCTCAGCCGCGGATGGACGGGATGCGGCCGTACGGTCTTGAATCCCACCGCGAGGAGATGATCCGCGGGAAGCACGCAGGCAGGCTCCTTCCACCGGGCATCGCCGAAAGCCTCGATCGCTCTGAATCCCCGACGCAGCAGGTCCTTGGCGACGGTCTGCACCATGACCCGGCCCAGTCCCTGCCCCTGGTACCCCGGCATGATCCAGGCAGTCATCAACTGCACGGCATCGGGGGAGACGGGACTGGTGGGAAAGGCAGTCGAGCGCGGAACGTAGGCCGGTGGCGCATAGAGAACAAAGCCCACCGGCACATCATCGACATAGACAACACGGCCGCACGAACCCCACTCCAGCAGAACGGCCGAGATCCATGCCTCTTTTTCCAGCCCCGGCGTTCCTGCCTTTACCGCAGCCTCGCCGCTGACCGGATCAAGCTCCCAGAAGACGCACGAGCGGCAACGCTTCGGGAGATCGGAAAGGTTGTCCAGGGTGAGCGGTACGAGCCGGCGCCCCATGAAGGCTGTTCCTCGCTTCCTTCGCCCGCCACATCACGTGCGGCAGTCAGTGCACTCCGTCCCGGGAGCACGCTGCCGACAAACCCTCCGGCAGCAGCCCCCACGCCCAGCCCCACTGTCACCAGTCGGCTGCGGCTCACCGATCGCATAGCCCTCCTTCGCCGAGGCGGCTCGCAACGGATGTGCCATACCAGAACGCATCGTATCCACCCAGGGATAGAGCCGACACCGAGAGAACGCAAAGGGCGGGCTGTGTTCCCGTATCCACCGGAACGCAGCCCGCCCTGCAGCTCATCCGGCAGACGTCAGTCCTCGTCGCCCTCAGCGGAATCCTCAGACGGTGCCTGGTCCAGCACGCGCCCCTCGCCCGGAGCCAGACTGCCGAGAATGCGGTCAAGATCCTCCATCGATGCGAACTCGACGACGATCTTTCCCTTCTTCTGTCCGAGGTCGACCTTCACCCTGGTCTCGAAACGGTCCGAGAGCCGGGAAGCAAGATCGGACAACGCCGGTGACACCCGCCCGCCGGCCCGCGGCCCCTTGGCCTTTCCAGGGCTTGTGGGCCCGGAACCCATGAGGGTCACGATCTCCTCGACCGCACGCACCGAAAGTCCTTCGGCCACAATGCGATGAGCCAGCTTGTCCTGCTCCTCCGAGTCGTCCACGGACAACAGCGCCCGCGCATGACCGGCCGACAGCACCCCGGCCGCAACCCTGCGCTGTACCGGAGGCGAGAGCCTCAGCAGACGCAAGGTGTTGGACACCTGCGGTCGGGAACGCCCGATCCGGTCAGCCAGCTGGTCATGCGTGCACTTGAAGTCCTTGAGCAGCTGGTCGTACGCGGCCGCCTCCTCCAACGGATTCAGCTGAGCCCGGTGAAGGTTCTCCAGAAGTGCGTCCAGGAGCAGCTTCTCGTCGTCCGTGGCCCGGACGATGGCCGGGATCCGCTCCAGACCCGCCTCGCGGCACGCCCTCCAGCGCCGCTCACCCATGATGAGCTCGTAGCGCTCCGGCCCCGTCTTCCGCACGACAATGGGCTGGAGAAGACCCACCTCCTTGATGGAGGTCACCAACTCGGCAAGCGCGTCCTCGTCGAACACCTCACGGGGCTGACGCGGATTGGGCGTGATGGAGCCGAGAAGAATCTCGGCGAAGTATGCCCCGGTGGCTCCCACCGATACTGCTGCCGCCTCCGGCTCCGCAACCGGCGCACTCGGCTCCGGCACAACCGGAGCAGACGCGAGGCCCGCCACCTTCGCAGCAGCCACCCCACGGTCTGCTGTCAAGACCGGGCCTGCCCCGGAAGAGGCCGAGCCCATCCCCGTGGACGGCACCTGCTTCTCCTGCGGAGCGGCGGGGATCAGGGCACCCAGCCCACGCCCCAACCCTCTTCGACGCTCACTCACTGAATCCCCTCCGAAATGTTCTGCTGGCTGTTCCCACTGCCCGTGTGGGCATGCTGGGCCTCGTACTGCACCCCAACACCTCGCAGCGCGATCTCACGCGCCGCTTCGAGGTACGACAACGACCCACTCGAACCCGGGTCATAGGTCAGCACGGTCTGCCCGTAGCTCGGTGCCTCGGAAATCCGCACCGACCGCGGAATACTCGTCCGCAGGACCTCCTTACCGAAGTGGCTGCGCACCTCCTCCGCGACCTGCGAAGCGAGCCTGGTCCTGCCGTCGTACATGGTGAGCAGAATCGTCGACACATGGAGGTCGGGGTTGAGATGCCCCCGCACCAGGTCCACGTTGCGCAGCAGCTGCCCCAGTCCCTCCAGCGCGTAGTACTCGCACTGAATAGGGATCAGCACCTCGGCACCGGCGACCATGGCATTGACCGTCAGCAGACCGAGCGAAGGCGGGCAGTCGATCAGGATGTAATCCAAGGGCTGCTCATACGCCTGGATCGCCCGCTGCAGGCGGCTCTCCCGCGCCACCAGCGACACCAGCTCGATCTCCGCACCGGCGAGATCGATGGTGGCGGGGGCACAGAAGAGACCTTCGACATCCGGAACAGGCTGAACCACCTCGGAGAGCGGCCTGCTCTCCACCAGGACGTCATAGATGGAGGGGACTTCGGCATGGTGATCAATGCCCAGGGCCGTGGAGGCGTTCCCCTGCGGGTCGAGGTCGACCACCAGAACACGTGCGCCGTGAAGCGCGAGCGAGGCAGCAAGGTTGACCGTCGTGGTCGTCTTGCCCACCCCACCCTTCTGATTGGCCACCACCATGATGCGCGTCCGGTCAGGACGGGGCATGCCCTCGCCGGCGCGGCCGAGGGCCTCGACCGCCAGCTGGGCCGCACGACCGATGGGTGTGTCATCCATCGGCGGCGGTGTTTCACGTGAAACACCCTCCCCCGCCGATTCGGTTCGGGGACCGGGGACCGGATCGGTCATCGGTCCCGCGATGTTGGCGTCGGACCGCAAGGATTCACTCTCCTCGACTTCAGGCTCGCAATGAACAGAGCCTGCCATGCTTTCGGGGTCGTGAACCAGCGAGGCCCGCTCTTCTGTGGATGAATCCACTTCTGTGGACAACTCCATAGCCCTAACGGGGCTGCGATGCCGCGGCGCGGCAGCCACGCGGCCGCGGCTGATGATCCCATGCAGCAGAGAGCGACGTTTCACGTGAAACACGATGCCCCCGCAGCGTAGCTGCGGGGGCACGACACTCCGCATGGAGCACGTATGACTGCTTGCCGGGAACATCACCGCAGACGGCACAAACCGCATGTAGCGATCGATTCCGCAGCGTGACTGGATGTGTCAGCGACGACGCCTCGTACGGCTCGTCCGCGCGGCCTTGGCCCTCTTTGCGGCGAACCTCACACCGCCCGGACTCTCTCCGACCACTACACGCACCACCGTGGACATCGGATCGACGATGCCCTCTCCGACATGCAGCACCTCGGTCTCCACCACACCGAGCTTGCTCAAGGCCGCCCGTGCACCGACGACCTCCTCCTCGGCGGTGTCCCCCTTGAGCGCCAGCATCTCTCCGTACGGACGCAGCAGCGGAACACCCCAGCCGGCCAGCCGGTCGAGCGGAGCCACAGCCCGAGCCGTAACAACGTGAACCGGCTGAAGCGTCCCCAGGACCTCCTCGGCCCGACCACGCACGACCGTCACATGGTTCAGTCCCAACAGCTCGACGACTTCCTGAAGGAAATTCGTCCGCCGGAGCAAGGGCTCCAACAAGGTGATCTTGAGATCCGGACGCACCAACGCCAGCGGAATACCCGGAAGGCCCGCGCCGGAGCCCACATCGCAGACCGAGACGCCCTCGGGCACCACCTCGGAGAGCACCGCGCAGTTCAACAGGTGCCGCTCCCACAGCCGCGGCACCTCGCGCGGACCGATCAGCCCCCGCTTCACGCCGGCATCCGCCAGCAGTTCCGCGTACCGGACAGCCTCCGGGAAGAACTCGCCGAAAACCTCCCGCGCCCCTTCGGGCGCCTGGGGAAGCTCTACTTCCGCCGTCACGGGAACCGTCCTTCCGTACCGCACTGTGCGTGGCTGACTATCAGGCTGACAAAGATCGGCCCCGCCTGCGAACAGACGGGGCCGACGGAACAAGGGTCCGGTCAGGCCGGGAGAACGACGACGAAGCGCTGCGGCTCCTCGCCCTCGGACTCGCTGCGCAGACCAGCGGCCGCAACCGCATCGTGTACAACCTTGCGCTCGAACGGCGTCATCGGGTCCAGCTTCACCGGCTCACCGGTGCTCTTGACCTCGTTCGCGGCCTTGGCACCCAGCTCGGCCAGCTCGGCCCGCTTCTTGGCCCGGAACCCCGCGATGTCCAGCATCAGACGACTGCGGTCACCGGTCTCCCGGTGCACAGCGAGCCGCGTCAGCTCCTGGAGCGCCTCCAGCACCTCACCGTCGCGGCCCACGAGCTTCTGCAGATCACGCGCCGAGTCACTGATGATCGAGACCGCGGCCCGGTCCGCCTCGACATCCATGTCGATGTCACCGTCGAGGTCGGCGATGTCGAGCAGACCCTCGAGGTAGTCCGCTGCGATCTCGCCCTCCTGCTCAAGGCGGGTCAAGGTGTCGCTGCCCTCAGCGGCCGTGGAGGTGGTGCCTTCCGTCACGGATGGACTCCTTCTTACTTCTTGGACGGGTGCTTGGGCCGCTGCGGGCCCTTGCGCTGTCCGGACTTGGCTTGGCGTGAGGAGCCGGACGCGGGCTTGCCCGCCGGCTTGGGCTTTTCGTCCTGCGATGTGTCCCGCTTCTGCAGGGATGCCTCGGAACCCGACTCGGTGGAATCAGCATCCTTGGCCCCCGCCTGCTGCGCGGCACCGGTCTGACGCTGAGCCTTGGTCTGGCGCTTGGGCTGCTGACGCCGCTGCGCGGCTCCGCCCTCGGACTCGGCAAGAGCGGTCTCGCTCTTGATCACCGTGCCGTCCTCCTGGGCGGCGAACCCCAGCTTGGCCAGTCCCGTGATGAACTTCCGCTCGATGTCATTGCGGTCCGGGCCCTTGGACACGATCCGCTTGATCATGTTGCGCCGGGTCCTGCCGCGAACCTCACCATGCACGGTGACGCTCTTCAGCAGGCGTCCCAGGTACTGATCCTGCGCCTTGCTGCCCGGCGTCGGGTTCTGGTTGATCACGTACATCTGCTGACCCATGGTCCAGACGTTGGTGGTCAGCCAGTAGACGAGGACACCGACGGGGAAGTTGACACCCATGACGGCGAAGATCACCGGGAAGATGTACATCAGCATCTTCTGCTGCTGCATGTACGGCGTCTTGACCGTCAGGTCGACGTTCTTCGTCATCAGCTGGCGCTGGGTGAAGAACTGCGACGCCGACATCATCACGATCATGACGGCGGTGACGACCCGGACATCGGTCAGCGAGGCACCGAGCGCCCGGACCGTCGCTTCGCTGTCCATGAACTTGGCAGCAAGCGGAGCACCGAAGATGTGTGCCTGACGGGCGCTGTCGAGCAGCGACTGGTCGATGACACCGATCTTCTTGTTCGAGGCAATGGCCGACAGCACGTGATACAGGGCGAAGAAGAAGGGCGACTGCGCCAGGATGGGAAGGCACGAGGAGAGCGGGTTGGTACCCGTCTCCTTGTACAGCTTCATCATCTCTTCGGACTGACGCTGCTTGTCGCTCTTGTAGCGCTCCTGGATCGCCTTCATCTTCGGCTGGAGCACCTGCATGTTGCGGGTCGACTTGATCTGCTTGACGAAAAGCGGGATCAGGCAGATCCGGATCAGCACCACCAGGGACACGATGGACAGACCCCAGGCCCACCCCGTGTTGTCACCGAAGATCGCCCCGTACAACGTGTGGAACTGGACGATGACCCATGAAACGGGCCAGGTGATAAAGCTGAACAGACTGGCAATCGTGTCCACTAATCAGGCTCCTTGAGCATTGGGCGAAGTCTCTGCGGCCGGGCTCGGGGATTCAAAGGACGCTCCCCGAGAAGGCACATCAGCGGCGGAGTCCCCGCCCTTGCCACCGCGCATGGCATGACGCAGCAGTTCGTGCCAGCGCGGACGTTTGCGTGGTGGAACATGGTCCACGCCGCCGGGTGACCACGGATTGCATCGCAGGATGCGCCAAGCCGTCAGCGCGGTTCCCTTGATCGCTCCGTGCCGGTCGATCGCCGTATATCCATAGTGGGAACACGACGGGTAGTAACGGCAGACAGGCCCGAGAAGTGGGCTGATCGTCCACTGATAGAGCTTGATGAGAGCCAGCAGCGGGTACTTCATCGCGCGCCCCCTCCCAGCAGCCGTTGCAGTGCGGCGTCCAGGTCTCGGGCCAGCTGTTCATGGTCGGCGTCGCCCGCTCCGGGCAGCGCTCGTACGACAACCAGGCTACCGGGGGGCAGCAGGGCAAGCCGTTCGCGGACCAGGTGGCGAAGCCTGCGCTTCACCGCTGTGCGTACAACCGCTCCACCCACGGCTTTGCTGACAACGAAACCCGCACGCGGCGGGGGAGCAGTCTCCCCAGTCACGTGCGGGTCCGTTGCACCGCTGCGTAGATGAACGACGAGTAGCGGGCGGCCGGCCCGGCGTCCTCGACGTACTGCGGTCGCGAAGTCCTCGCGCCGCCTCAGCCGATTCTCGGTAGGCAGCACGTCATGACCTGTAAGCGATCAGGCGGACAGGTTGGCGCGACCCTTGCCACGGCGGGACGCGAGAATCGCGCGGCCGGCACGGGTGCGCATCCGCAGCCGGAAGCCGTGGGTCTTCGCGCGACGACGGTTGTTCGGCTGGAAGGTGCGCTTGCTCACTCGGGGGCTCCAGAAATGACTCGTGTGTTGGCGGGACATCGCCTGGCTGTCACCGTGCGCCCACGAGAGACTCGCGTAAACGCTCTAGTGCACCGCTTCACAATCACAGATCGTGATCTTTGCCCATCGGAGGCAGGCGGCAGCAGCCATCGACAACTCGACCTGGCCACGGTACGCGCGGCTACGCCATCCGGTCAAACCAGCCCTACCACGCCCCGCACTGTGCACAGGCTGTGGACAACGACTTGAACCACGCGGGTCGGCCTGACTACCGTGGCTGAACCCCGGTTCTTTTTCTTCCTGCCTGCCGGTCCTCACCCATCCCGAACCATCCCGTCCCGAGAACCACACATTCGTGGGACCAGCGAGAGAGCGTGCCTTGTGGCTGACGTACCTGCCGATCTTGCCGCAGTGTGGCCGCGAGTGCTGGAGCAACTCCTCGGGGAGGGCCAGCAGGGCATCGAACCGAAGGACAAGCAGTGGATCGAGCGCTGCCAGCCCCTCGCGCTGGTCGCCGACACGGCGCTGCTCGCCGTCCCCAATGAATGGGGCAAGCGCGTGCTGGAAGGCCGGCTCGCGCCGCTCATCAGCGAGACACTGAGCCGCGAATGCGGCCGCCCGATCCGCATCGCGATCACCGTCGACGACTCCGCGGGCGAACCTCCGAACCCGCCCGCCCCCCCGATGCACCAGTCCCCGCAGCCACAGCAGCACCGCTATCAGGGACCGCAGCACGATGAGCGTCAGCACAACGACGCGTACGACGGATACGGGCACCGGCCCTCGGACGACGGCATGCCGACCGCCCGGCCCGCCTACCCCGACTACCAGCAGCAGCGCCCCGACCCCGGTGCGTGGCCGCGCACCCAGGAGGATCTCTCCTGGCAGCAGCCCCGGCTCGGCGGATTCCAGGACCGCGACACCTCCGCGGACCAGTGGCGCGAGCCTTACACCGGCGGGCGTCCCCAGCAGCCGCAGCACGACTACCGGCCGCAGCCGCCCGAGCGCCAGAGTTACGAGCAGCAGCGCCCCGAGCGCCACGACATGCAGGATCCCCAGGCCCAGCACCGGCCCGGTGGTGCCGGCACCGGGCGGCCCGGCGGCGCCTCCGGGCCGATGGGCGCACAGCCCGCCCCCACGCCAGGGCCCGGCGAGCCGGCGGCCCGACTGAATCCGAAGTACCTCTTCGACACCTTCGTCATCGGCGCCTCCAACCGTTTCGCGCACGCCGCGGCGGTCGCGGTCGCCGAAGCACCCGCCAAGGCGTACAACCCGCTCTTCATCTACGGGGAATCCGGACTCGGCAAGACCCACCTCCTGCATGCCATCGGGCACTACGCGCGCAGCCTCTACCCGGGCACCCGGGTGCGGTACGTGAGCTCCGAGGAGTTCACCAACGAGTTCATCAACTCGATCCGCGACGGCAAGGGCGACACCTTCCGCAAGCGCTACCGCGACGTGGACATCCTGCTGGTCGACGACATCCAGTTCCTGGCGAGCAAGGAGTCGACGCAGGAGGAGTTCTTCCACACCTTCAATACGCTCCACAACGCCAACAAGCAGATCGTGCTGTCCTCGGACCGGCCGCCCAAGCAGCTGGTGACTCTGGAGGACCGGCTGCGGAACCGCTTCGAGTGGGGTCTGACCACCGATGTGCAGCCGCCGGAGCTGGAAACGCGGATCGCGATCCTCCGCAAGAAGGCGGTCCAGGAGCAGCTCAACGCCCCTCCGGAGGTGCTGGAGTTCATTGCCTCCCGTATCTCCCGGAACATCAGGGAGCTGGAGGGGGCGCTGATCCGGGTCACGGCCTTCGCCAGTCTCAACCGCCAGCCGGTCGACCTGGGGCTGACCGAGCACGTGCTGAAGGACCTGATCCCGGGAGGCGAGGACTCGGCTCCCGAGATCACGGCGACGGCCATCATGGCGGCGACCGCGGACTACTTCGGCCTGACGGTGGACGATCTCTGCGGAACCTCGCGCAGCCGGGTCCTGGTGACGGCCCGCCAGATTGCCATGTACCTCTGCCGGGAACTGACCGATCTCTCACTGCCCAAGATCGGGGCGCAGTTCGGCGGCCGCGACCATACGACGGTGATGCACGCGGACCGGAAGATCCGCGCGCTGATGGCGGAGCGGCGCTCCATCTACAACCAGGTCACCGAGCTCACCAACCGCATCAAGAACGGCTGACGGGGCGTCCGCGCTCCGTGCCGCAAGGGCGTCCGAGGAACCTTCACCGGGTTCCTCGGACGCCCTTCTCCATTGTCCGGAGCCTCTTCGGAGCCGCGAAGCCCGCTCCGATTCCCGTCCGGAGCCGCGAAGCACGCTCCGAAGCTCCGCCGGAGCCCTCTTCGAAACCCTGCCGCCCCATCCCAAGCCCCCTCCGAAGCCCTGCCACCCCTCCGAAAACCGTTCCGACGTCCCTCTGGGACCCGTTCCGACGCCCTTCGAAGCCTGCCTTCGAGCCTTCGGAGCGGTCGCGGTGTTCGAATACCTGCCGCCGGCCGTCCGTTCTCCACAGATCTGGGGAGATTTTCCCTTCCACAGCCTGGGGATCCGGAAGTTGTCCATATTGCTTCCACAGGGGCGACTGCCGATACTCCATCAGGCCAGGTCAAGGGCCTGGGGATTTGTGGTCAACAATGATCCACAGCCTGTGGACAAAGTATTCGTCCACAGGGGGCCGATGCTGTTGTCCACCGGCGGCCCACAGCCCGGCCCGTGTTGTCCCCAGCTTCCTCGCGCTTCTCCACACCTCTGTCCACTGTTCGGCAACGCGACGCCGCCTTTCACTGCGCCGAGTGAAAGGCGTCACACCGGGAGGGTTGGTTGAGCTGTGGGGAACCTGGGTAAAGCTGGGGACAGCCCTGGGGAGAAACCCCCCTGTCCTGTGTATCGGGTGTGCAGAACTTTCGTGTGTCCACAGAAGCGCCGGGTTGTCCACTGGTGCCGCCCACAGGGTCGGTGGACAAAAAACGAGGCCTGACCTGCGAAGACGACGTTATCCACGGTTTCCACAGGCCCTACTACTACTGCCACCTAGAGTTAGCCCGGAATCCGCTTCGAAGTGGGACCTGTGCACAACTCGGCGCCGGAGCGCTCCGGGCCTCTTGTCGCGACTTGACCCCGAGCAGCACCGAGTGTCGGTGCCGTACGTCAGACTGGACCCCGGCGTCCTCCCGCTGTCATCGGTGGGAGACCCGATCAGACGACGAAGGCCAGCAGGGCGAGCGAGCAACAGCAGGAGGCGGTTCCGGTGAAGATCCGGGTGGAGCGCGATGTACTCGCGGAGGCTGTGGCCTGGGTGGCCCGTAGCCTCCCGGCCCGTCCGCCGGCGCCCGTTCTTGCGGGCCTTCTGCTGAAGGCTGAGGACGGCGCCCTCAGCTTCTCCAGCTTCGATTACGAGGTCTCGGCCCGGGTCTCGGTGGACGCGGAGGTCGAGGAGGACGGCATGGTGCTGGTCTCCGGCCGCCTGCTCGCCGACATCTGCCGCGCTCTTCCCAACCGGCCGGTGGAGATTTCCACAGACGGTGTACGGGCGACCGTGGTCTGCGGCTCCTCGCGATTCACACTCCACACCCTTCCTGTGGAGGAGTACCCGGCGCTGCCGGAGATGCCGACCGCGACCGGCACGGTTCCCGGTGAGGTCTTCGCCTCGGCCGCCGCCCAGGTCGCCATCGCCGCCGGCCGTGACGACACGCTGCCGGTCCTGACCGGTGTCCGTATCGAGATCGAGGGCGAGACCGTCACCCTGGCCTCCACCGACCGCTACCGCTTCGCGGTCCGCGAGTTCCTCTGGAAGCCGGAGAACCCGGATGCCTCGGCCGTCGCCCTGGTGCCCGCCAAGACCCTGCTGGACACCGCCAAGGCCCTGACCAGCGGTGACACGGTGACCTTGGCGCTGTCCGGATCGGGCGCCGGCGAGGGGCTGATCGGTTTCGAGGGAGCGGGCCGGCGCACGACCACGCGACTGCTCGAAGGTGATCTGCCGAAGTACCGCACGCTGTTCCCCACCGAGTTCAACTCGGTCGCGGTCATCGAGACCGCTCCGTTCGTCGAGGCCGTCAAGCGTGTGGCCCTCGTAGCCGAGCGGAACACTCCGGTGCGGCTCAGCTTCGAGCAGGGTGTGCTGATCCTGGAGGCGGGTTCCAGCGACGACGCACAGGCTGTGGAGCGGGTCGACGCGGTGCTGGAGGGCGACGACATCTCGATCGCCTTCAACCCGACCTTCCTGCTGGACGGCCTGAGCGCGATCGACTCCCCGGTCGCCCAGCTTTCCTTCACGACGTCCACCAAGCCCGCACTGCTCAGCGGTCGTCCGGCCGTGGATGCCGAGGCGGACGAGGCGTACAAGTACCTGATCATGCCGGTGCGCCTCTCCGGCTGATCCGGCTTCCGTCCCGCATCGGCAGCTTCCGACGGGCACGCTCGGCGCCGAGCATGCCCGTCGGTCTGTCCCCGGCCGGGCGTAGGCTCGGCTGTGGGTACGAATCGGCACAACGCTTAAGGAATCTCTGATGGAGCTCGGTCTCGTCGGCCTCGGCAAGATGGGCGGCAACATGCGCGAGCGCATCCGCCGCGCAGGCCACACCGTCATCGGTTACGACCGGAACCCGGATGTCTCCGATGTCCACAGCCTCGAAGAGCTCGTGGGCAAGCTGAAGGGACCCCGGGTCGTCTGGGTGATGGTGCCGGCCGGTGCCCCGACCCAGGCCACCATCGACGAGCTGGCCGGCCTCCTCTCGCCCGGTGACATCGTCGTGGACGGCGGGAATTCCCGCTGGACGGACGACGAGAAGCACGCGGTCGAGCTGGGAATCAAGGGCATCGGCTTTGTGGACTGCGGTGTCTCCGGCGGTGTCTGGGGCCTGGAGAACGGCTACGCGCTGATGTACGGCGGCGACGCCGGGAACGTGGCGAAGGTCCAGCCGGTCTTCGACGCGCTGAAGCCCGAGGGCGACTTCGGTTCCGTCCACGCGGGCAAGGTCGGCGCCGGCCACTTCGCGAAGATGGTCCACAACGGCATCGAGTACGCCATGATGCAGGCCTACGCCGAAGGCTGGGAGCTCCTGGAGAAGGTCGACTCCGTCACCGATGTGCGCGAGGTCTTCCGCTCCTGGCAGGAGGGCACGGTCATCCGTTCCTGGCTGCTCGACCTGGCGGTCAACGCGCTCGACGACGACGAGCACCTCGACAAGCTCCGTGGCTTCGCCGCCGACTCCGGAGAGGGCCGCTGGACGGTGGAGGCCGCGATCGACAACGCGGTGCCGCTGCCCGCGATCACGGCGTCGCTCTTCGCGCGTTTCGCCTCGCGGCAGGACGACTCCCCGCAGATGAAGATGATCGCCGCGCTGCGCAATCAGTTCGGTGGCCACGCGGTCGAGAACAAGAAGTAGAACGAGAAGTAGCCGCGACGAGGAGCGGGCCGGACCAGGGCGTCCGACCCGCACCACGGAGCAGGAAGCCGGGAAGGTCGGCGCACACCCATGCATGTCACGCATCTCTCGCTGGCCGACTTCCGCTCGTACGCCCGGGTCGAGGTACCTCTCGATCCGGGCGTCACCGCTTTTGTGGGGGCCAACGGTCAGGGCAAGACGAATCTGGTGGAGGCCGTCGGCTACCTTGCGACGCTCGGCAGCCACCGGGTCTCCTCGGATGCGCCGCTGGTGCGGATGGGTGCGGACCGTGCTGTCGTCCGGGCCGCTGTCACGCAGGGCGAGCGTTCACAGCTGGTCGAGCTGGAGCTCAATCCGGGCAGGGCGAATCGGGCCCGGATCAATAGGTCGTCGCAGGTCAGGCCGCGTGATGTGCTGGGGATCGTGCGTACGGTGCTGTTCGCGCCGGAGGATCTGGCGCTGGTCAAGGGGGATCCCGGAGAGCGTCGGCGCTTTCTCGACGAGCTGATCACGGCGCGTTCGCCGCGGATGGCGGGAGTGCGTTCGGACTACGAGCGGGTGCTGAAGCAGCGCAACACCCTGCTGAAGTCGGCGGCGATGGCGCGCAGGCACGGCGGCCGGTCGATGGATCTGTCCACGCTCGATGTGTGGGACCAGCATCTGGGCCGGGTCGGTGCGGAGCTGCTGGCGCAGCGGCTGGACCTGATCGCCGCTCTGCAGCCGCTGGCCGACAAGGCGTACGGGGATGTGGCGCCGGGTGGTGGTCCGGTGGCGTTGGAGTACCGGAGTTCGGTCGGTGCGGGGGTGGCTGCGGCGCACGGCCGTGAGGAGCTGTACGAGCAGCTGATCGCGGCTCTGGCGGATGCCCGCAAGCAGGAGATCGAGCGGGGGGTGACACTGGTCGGTCCGCACCGTGATGATCTGCTGCTGGGGCTGCGGGGCATGCCGGCCAAGGGGTACGCGAGCCATGGTGAGTCCTGGTCGTACGCGTTGGCGCTGCGGCTGGCCTCGTACGATCTGCTGCGCAGCGAGGGCAATGAGCCGGTGCTGGTGCTGGACGACGTCTTCGCGGAGCTGGATGCGCGTCGTCGTGAGCGGCTGGCGGAGTTGGTGGCTCCGGGTGAGCAGGTGCTGGTGACGGCGGCGGTGGACGACGATGTTCCGGGGGTTCTGGCGGGGACGCGGTACGCGGTCTCCGCGGGTGAGGTGGAGCGGCTGTGAGCGGCCGTGGCGAGGTGTCCGGGGTTTCCGGGGAGCCGTCTCAGGGGCCTTCGGGGGAAGGGAAGCGGCCGGAGCCGTCGGGCGTGGATCTGGCCAGGGTGGCGTTGCGTGCGGCGAAGGAGCAGGCGCGTGCGCGTGGTGCGGCGGCGCAGCAGAAGAAGCAGGCCAGGCGGGGTGGTGGGCTGCGTTCCGGGGCACGGGCGGATGGGCGGGATCCGTTGCCGCTGGGTGCTGCGATCAATCGTCTGATCACTGAGCGTGGCTGGGAGACGCCTGCCGCGGTGGGTGGGGTGATGGGGCGCTGGCCGCAGATCGTGGGTGAAGATCTGGCGAATCACTGTGTTCCGCTGCGGTACGACGAGGATCCGGACGAGCGGGTGCTGACGGTGCAGTGCGATTCGACGGCGTGGGCGACGCAGCTGCGGTTGCTGGCGCCTCAGCTGGTGGCCCGGCTGAACGCGGATCTGGGGCACGGCACGGTGAGGCTGATCAAGGTGTTGGGGCCGGGGGGGCCGCAGCGCAGGTTCGGTCCGCTGCGGGCGCCGGGGAGCACCGGGCCTGGCGATACATACGGCTGACGCTTCTGAGCTGGGCTTTTCTCTTCTTGGGGAGAATGGGGCCGGGTTCCGGATGGGCCCGGAGCTCTGCGCTGCCCTCTCGGAACTACTGTCCGGCGCGTCCGTTTTGTTCGTGTATATGGCGATTGAGGCCGGGTGTGGGGAGTGGGGTGTCCCTCACGGTAGCGAGAGCTTGACAGGCCGAAGCGCTCAACGCCCGCTTGGACGTCTTGGGGGCCCTTCCTGAATATGGGGAGTCGTCAGGCGCTGGTTCAGGGCGGCACATGCGTACTCAGGTACCCGCAAACCCCCATTCGTGTCAGTGCTACCGGTAGACTGGTGAACAATCCCGCATACCTGCGGGAGTCGTCGATACAAGCCGAACGACGCAGCCGCTCCCGTTTGCCCGGAGAACGGCCTGTGCTGTGCCAGAAAGGGCGCTTCGTGGCCGATTCCGGCAACCCCAACGAGAACATTCCGTCTACACCCGGTGAGAGCGGCGAGGTGATCGCCTCGGCCGAGGCATCCGCTTCCGGCGAGGTCACCCCCTCGTACGACGCCAGCGCGATCACCGTCCTCGAGGGCCTGGACGCGGTCCGCAAGCGACCTGGCATGTACATCGGCTCGACCGGTGAGCGTGGCCTCCACCACCTCGTACAAGAGGTTGTCGACAACTCGGTCGACGAGGCGATGGCAGGTCACGCGGACACGATCGACGTCACGATCCTCGCCGACGGCGGGGTCCGTGTGATCGACAACGGCCGAGGCATCCCGGTCGGCATCGTGCCGTCGGAGAAGAAGCCCGCGGTCGAGGTCGTGCTGACGGTGCTGCACGCCGGCGGCAAGTTCGGCGGCGGCGGCTACGCCGTCTCCGGCGGTCTGCACGGCGTCGGTGTCTCCGTGGTCAACGCGCTGTCGTCGCGGCTCTCGGTCGAGGTCCGGACGGACGGTTACCGCTGGACCCAGGACTACAAGCTCGGTGTGCCCACCGCTCCGCTGGCCCGCAACGAGGCCACCGACGAGACGGGGACGTCCGTCACCTTCTGGGCCGACGGGGACATCTTCGAGACCACCGAGTACTCCTTCGAGACCCTGTCGCGCCGCTTCCAGGAGATGGCGTTCCTCAACAAGGGCCTGACGATCAAGCTCACCGACGAGCGCGAGTCGGCGAAGGCTACGGCGGGCGCGGATGTCGCCGAGGTGGCCGAGGTCGCCGAGGAGCAGCAGGCCCGTACGGTCACGTACCACTACGAGGGCGGCATCGTCGACTTCGTGAAGTACCTCAACTCCCGCAAGGGCGATGTCATTCACCAGTCGGTGATCGACATCGATGCCGAGGACAAGGAGCGACTCCTCTCGGCCGAGATCGCGATGCAGTGGAACACGCAGTACAGCGAGGGTGTGTACTCCTTCGCCAACACGATCCACACGCATGAGGGCGGTACGCACGAGGAAGGCTTCCGCGCCGCGTTGACCACGCTGGTCAACAAGTACGCGCGCGAGAAGAAGCTGCTGCGCGAGAAGGACGACAACCTCACGGGTGACGACATCCGCGAGGGTCTGACGGCGATCATCTCGGTGAAGCTGGGCGAGCCGCAGTTCGAGGGCCAGACGAAGACCAAGCTGGGCAACACGGAGGCGAAGACCTTCGTCCAGAAGGTCGTCCACGAGCAGTTGACGGACTGGTTCGACCGCAATCCCAATGAGGCGGCCGACATCATCCGCAAGGGCATCGCGGCGGCCACGGCCCGGGTCGCGGCCCGCAAGGCGCGTGATCTGACCCGTCGCAAGGGGCTGCTGGAGAGCGCCTCGCTGCCGGGCAAGCTGAGCGACTGCCAGTCCAACGACCCGACGAAGTGCGAGATCTTCATCGTCGAGGGTGACTCCGCCGGTGGTTCGGCGAAGTCCGGCCGTAACCCGATGTACCAGGCGATCCTGCCGATCCGCGGCAAGATCCTGAACGTCGAGAAGGCCCGGGTCGACAAGATCCTGCAGAACACCGAGGTCCAGGCGCTGATTTCGGCCTTCGGTACCGGAGTCCACGAGGACTTCGACATCGAGAAGCTCCGCTATCACAAGATCATTCTGATGGCGGACGCCGACGTCGACGGTCAGCACATCAACACCCTGCTGCTGACGTTCCTCTTCCGCTTCATGCGTCCGCTGGTCGAGGCCGGGCACGTCTACCTCTCCCGCCCGCCGCTCTACAAGATCAAGTGGGGCCGGGACGACTTCGAGTACGCGTACTCGGACCGTGAGCGCGATGCTCTGGTCGAGCTGGGCAAGCAGAACGGCAAGCGCATCAAGGAAGACTCGATCCAGCGCTTCAAGGGCCTCGGCGAGATGAACGCCGAGGAGCTGCGCGTCACCACGATGGACGTCGACCACCGGGTTCTCGGCCAGGTCACGCTGGACGACGCGGCGCAGGCCGACGACCTCTTCTCGGTGCTGATGGGCGAGGACGTCGAGGCGCGGCGCTCGTTCATCCAGCGCAACGCCAAGGACGTCCGCTTCCTCGACATCTGAGCCGGCCGTGCCAGCAAGCCGCCGCTCGAAAGGACTTTGACCAGCAATGGCCGACGAGAACACCTCTGTGACACCTGAAGAGGAGCCCAGCACCGCCGGTGTGGGCATGCGTGTCGAGCCCGTGGGGCTCGAGACGGAGATGCAGCGCTCCTACCTCGACTACGCGATGTCCGTGATCGTCTCGCGTGCGCTGCCGGACGTACGGGACGGTCTCAAGCCCGTGCACCGTCGGGTGCTGTACGCGATGTACGACGGCGGCTACCGGCCCGAGAAGGGCTTCTACAAGTGCGCCCGTGTCGTCGGTGACGTCATGGGTACGTACCACCCGCACGGCGACTCGTCGATCTACGACGCACTGGTGCGACTGGCACAGCCGTGGTCGATGCGCATGCCGCTGGTGGACTCCAACGGCAACTTCGGTTCTCCGGGCAACGACCCGGCCGCAGCCATGCGGTACACCGAGTGCAAGATGATGCCGCTGTCCATGGAGATGGTCCGGGACATCGACGAGGAGACCGTCGACTTCCAGGACAACTACGACGGCCGCAACCAGGAGCCGACGGTTCTGCCGGCGCGCTTCCCCAATCTGCTGGTCAACGGGTCCGCGGGGATCGCGGTCGGTATGGCGACCAACATTCCGCCGCACAACCTGCGTGAGGTCGCGGCCGGTGCCCAGTGGTACCTGGAGCACCCGGAGGCCTCGCAGGAGGAGCTCCTGGACGCGCTGATGGAGCGGATCAAGGGACCGGACTTCCCGACGGGCGCGCTCGTCGTGGGCCGCAAGGGCATCGAGGAGGCGTACCGCACCGGCCGTGGCTCGATCACGATGCGTGCGGTCGTCGCGGTCGAGGAGATCCAGAACCGGCAGTGCCTGGTCGTCACGGAGCTGCCGTACCAGACCAACCCGGACAACCTCGCGCAGAAGATCGCCGACCTGGTGAAGGACGGCAAGATCGGCGGGATCGCGGACGTCCGTGACGAGACCTCCTCGCGGACGGGCCAGCGTCTGGTCGTCGTGCTGAAGCGGGACGCGGTCGCCAAGGTCGTGCTGAACAACCTGTACAAGCACACCGATCTGCAGACCAACTTCGGCGCCAACATGCTGGCGCTGGTCGACGGTGTGCCGCGCACCCTCTCCATCGACGCGTTTATCCGCCACTGGGTGACGCACCAGATCGAGGTCATCGTCCGGCGCACGAAGTTCCGTCTGCGCAAGGCGGAGGAACGGGCCCACATCCTGCGTGGCCTGCTCAAGGCGCTGGACGCGATCGACGAGGTCATCGCCCTCATCCGGCGCAGCCAGACCGTCGAGGTGGCGCGTGAGGGCCTGATGGGCCTGCTGGAGATCGACGAGATCCAGGCGAACGCGATCCTGGAGATGCAGCTGCGCCGGCTGGCCGCACTGGAGCACCAGAAGATCACGGCCGAGCACGACGAGCTCCAGGCGAAGATCAACGAGTACAACGCGATCCTGGTGTCGCCGGAGCGTCAGCGGCAGATCGTCAGTGAGGAACTGGGCGCGATCGTCGAGAAGTTCGGCGACGACCGGCGTTCCAAGCTGGTGCCCTTCGACGGTGACATGTCCATCGAGGACCTGATCGCCGAGGAGGACATCGTCGTCACGATCTCGCGCGGCGGCTATGTGAAGCGTACGAAGACGGACGACTACCGCTCGCAGAAGCGCGGCGGCAAGGGCGTGCGCGGCACGAAGCTGAAGGAAGACGACATCGTCGACCACTTCTTCGTGTCGACGACGCACCACTGGCTGCTGTTCTTCACGAACAAGGGCCGGGTGTACCGGGCGAAGGCGTACGAGCTCCCGGACGCCGGCCGTGACGCCCGTGGCCAGCACGTCGCCAACCTGCTGGCCTTCCAGCCGGACGAGCGGATCGCGCAGATCCTGGCGATCCGTGATTACGAGGCCGCGCCGTATCTGATCCTGGCCACGAAGGGCGGTCTTGTGAAGAAGACCGCGCTGAAGGACTACGATTCGCCGCGGTCCGGTGGGGTCATCGCCATCAACCTCCGGGAGACGGCGGGCGGTGCCGACGGCACCGCCGACGAGCTGATCGGTGCGGAGCTGGTGTCGGCCGAGGACGACCTGCTGCTCATCAGCAAGAAGGCCCAGTCGATCAGGTTCACTGCGACGGACGATGCGCTGCGCCCGATGGGCCGTGCCACTTCGGGCGTTAAGGGCATGAGTTTCCGCGAAGGCGACGAACTGCTCTCGATGAATGTTGTCCGGCCGGGTACGTTCGTGTTCACTGCCACCGACGGTGGGTACGCGAAGCGGACTCCCGTCGACGAGTACCGCGTTCAGGGTCGTGGCGGCCTGGGCATCAAGGCCGCCAAGATCGTGGAGGACCGGGGCTCGCTGGTCGGCGCGCTGGTGGTCGAGGAGACGGATGAGATCCTCGCCATCACGCTCGGCGGTGGTGTGATTCGTACACGAGTCAATGAAATCAGGGAGACGGGCCGTGACACCATGGGCGTCCAACTGATCAATCTGGGCAAGCGCGATGCCGTCGTCGGTATCGCCCGCAACGCCGAAGCCGGCCGTGAGGCCGAAGAGGTCGAGGGGTCCGAGGACGCCGAGACCGCGACGGCGGAAGCTGCCGAGAGCACGGTTGAGGGCAATGCCGAGGGCACGTCGCCGTCGGCAGGGGAGCACGAGGAGTAGAGCGTGAGTGGATCCACGGGCGCCGGTTCGGCCGCTTCCGGAGCTGGAGCGAGCGGTGCCCGTGGCCCTGCCACGGACTCCCAAGGGGGCACTGTGACGGACACCCGGGGGCCTCAGCCCCAGTACGAGGGTTACGCGACCGGGCCGTTGCCCGGTGAGCGCGAGCCCGCACCGGGGCAGGCGAGCGGGCCGTACCACCCGCCGCAGGCATACCCCTCGCCCGCGGGCGGGACCCAGGGCGGCCGGCCGCACGGCACGCAGGGTGGTGCGCAAGGCGTCGGCGCCACGCAGGCGGCCCGGCTGCCGCGGACAGGGGCGCGGACGACTCCGCGTACCCGCAAGGCCCGTCTGCGGGTGGCCAAGGCCGACCCGTGGTCGGTGATGAAGGTGAGCTTCCTGCTCTCCATCGCGCTCGGTATCTGCACGGTGGTGGCGGCGGCGGTGCTGTGGATGGTGATGGACGCGATGGGCGTCTTCTCCGCCGTCGGCGGCACGATCAGCGAGGCCACCGGCTCGAACGACAGCAACGGCTTCGATCTTCAGTCGTTCCTGTCGCTGCCGCGGGTCCTCATCTTCACCTCGGTCATCGCGGTGATCGACGTGGTGCTGGCGACCGCGCTGGCGACGCTGGGCTCCTTCATCTACAACCTCTCGGCGGGCTTCGTGGGCGGTATCGAGCTCACGCTGGCCGAGGACGAGTAGGGCTCGGAGTATCGATTTTGGGACTGGCCCCGACGTGCGCTAATCTTCAGAAGTCAGCGCACAGCGCGGCGGGGCTATAGCTCAGTTGGTTAGAGCGCATCCCTGATAAGGATGAGGCCACAGGTTCAAATCCTGTTAGCCCCACCAGCACGAAGGCCCCTCACCGGAAACGGTGGGGGGCCTTTGACATCTACGGCTGACATCAGCCGATCAACGGATCTTCCAGAAGTTCCGCGAGCATCGCCACGGCTTCCCGTTCCCCGTCGCCCACCACGTGGGTGTAGACATCCATCGTCATGCTGATCTGGCTGTGCCGCAGGATCGCCTGCGCGACCTTGGGGTGCACCTTCAGGAAGGCCAGCAGAGTGCCGCAGGTGTGCCGAGCGAGCCGCACCGTGATCCGGCGGACCCCGGACCGCTTCACGAGCGCGTTGAAGCTTCGGGAGAAGCCCACGGGGTCGATCATCCCGCCCCGCTCCGATGAAAAGATCAGGTCTTGGTCCGGCTCCTGGCTCCAGTCGTCGCCCACGATCCTCCGCTCCAGGTCTTGGAGCTCCCGGCGCTCCTTCAAGGCACGGGCGCAGAACTCGGGCAGCGGCAGCACGGCGTGTGAGGACTCCGTCTTGAGATCCTTGAGCACCAGGCCGACGCCCTTGACCCGCTGCACCTGCTTGAGCGGAGTGAACTGACGCTGATCAAAATCGATGTCCTGCCAGCGCAGCCCCAGCACCTCACTGCGACGCAGGCCGAGGACGAGCACCAGGACGCAGGCCGCGTAGAGCCGGTGCGCCCGAGCTGAGCGCAGGAACGTGATGGCCTCCCGGGCGTTCCAAGGCTTGACTTCCTTCTTGGTCACCTTGGGCATGTCCACCAGCTCGGCGACGTTTCGCGTCAGGAGTTCTTCTCGAACGGCCCGGTTCAACGCATTCCGCAGAACCCGCAGCACCTCGAAGCGCGCGGCTGGCGGAACCTCCATGCGCTTCAGCTCGGCCATGAACGAGCGAAGCTGAGCCGGGGTGAGTCGGACAAGCGGCTTCTTACCAAGGTGTGGCACCAGGTACAGCCGAACCTTGGACTCGTACTTCACGTATGTGTTGTGCTCCCGGTTGGGCTTCACGATGTGCTCAAGCCAGTAGGCCAGCCACTCACCGAGCGCCCAGGACCGCGAGGGCACTGGTACCCCGTTGCGCTCCTGATCCTGGAGCTTGCCCAGCTTCTCGGCTGCTTCGTCGTACGTCGAGCCGTAGACGAACTTCCGGACCCGGTGTCCGTCCGTGTTGGTGACGTAGGCGGCGCCCTGGTAGCGCCCGTCCTTCCGCTTGGTGATGGTTCCCCCACCGTTAGGGCGACGCTTGGCCATCAGGCTGCCTCCTCAAGGCGGGACGCGAGGAACGTGCGCAATCCGTCAGCCGGGATGCGGCGGCTGGAGCCGATCGTCAGCGAGGGCAGGCGGCGTGTGCGGATCAGGTCGTAGACGGTGGTCCGGCCGACCTTGAGCCGGGCCATCACCTCAGGCACCGTCAGCAGCTCGTCAGACATCCCAGTCACCTCCGTCGAGTGCTTCGAGTTCGTTCCGTGCGTCGCGTGCGGTTACGCGGTTGGTGTGGATGTCGCGGGCGATGGTGGCGGCGAGCCAGGATTCGCCGGGTGTGTGGCCGTGTCCGGCGTAGGTCCAGTGGGCGAGGGTCAGGGTGGAGCCCTCCGGGGCGTCGTCGGGGTCGGGCAGGCCGCGTTCGTGGCGTTCCTGGCGGGCGCGGTAGTCGGCGCGGATCTGGCGGAGGGCGCCGAGGGTGGTGGAGTAGGCGCGGGATTTGGTGGAGAAGTGGCCGCGGAAGCCGAGCATGTGGGCCCACTGCCAGAGCTTGCGGTCCGGGTACGCCTCGTCCAGGTCGAAGCAGGCTTCGATCAGGTGGCGGGCCTGGGCGGGCAGGTCGGTGAGTTTGTCGAGTTCGGCGAGTTCGCCAATGCGCCGGTCGACGGTGCCGGTGGTCTCGGCCGCTTTGGTGGCGTACTTGGCGACGTAGGAGGCCACGGCCTGTTCGGTCAGGTCGTCGTTCGCGCTGTCCGCGCCGATCGGGCGAACATCCACCTGGGCGCCCCAGTGCAGCTCCCGTGCCGGGTGGTCCCCGGAGGCCGGGACGGGCACGGCGACGCGGGCGGCAGCCGCCTGGATCGCATCGGCCAGCAGGACCGTGCTGGCCCAGGCCGGTGGGGCGGTGTCCGGCCCGTCGGGGCCGTCGAGGCGCACGATGGCGTGGAAGTGGACCGCGCCCCTTTTCTGGAACTCCGCGACCTTCCCGAAGGAGACCCGGCACACCTCGGCCGCCGCCGTCTGGGAGAGGCTCGCGCGGGCGGCGATCTCACGGCGCAGGTAGATCGTGAAGCGCCGCCATAGGTCCCCGGCGTGGTTGTTCCACAGCACCGCCCCCGCGTAGTCGTACGTGGCCGGGTTCAGGGCCGTGCCCAGGAGCGGGGAGGTTTCGGGGTGGTCGGTGCCGCACCGGCAGACACCGCGGGTGGGCCGGTTGTGGACCGGGCCGAACGAAGGGGCGGTCAGGGTCGCGAACACCTTGGGGTGCGTGCGCACCGTGAGGGGGGTGCCCTTGGACTCGTCGCCGGTCAGCCCGGCCCGGATCAGGTGGAAGGTGTCCCCGGCGTAGGTCCAGGCGCAGGAAGGGCAGCGGGAGGCGCGTCGGTTCCCGCAGGCCACACGCAACCGTCCGCCGGGTTCGCCTTGAGTGCTGTAGGAGTAGAGCACCTGCCCCGTCTTCGCATCGCGGGTGGTGGTCATGCCTTCCAGGTGGATGGGGTCGGAGCAGCCGCCGGTTCGGCGTACTTGTTCCTGCCACCGGTCGAAGCCGGGGCTGTTGGCGACGCGTAAGAGGTCGGCCAGCGTCAGGGGGTCGGTGCCCACGGCCGCAGCAGTACCAGCCACGGCCGCAGGCTCGACGGGGAAGGTCGTCATGCGGCGACCTCGACCGGGATGTTGCCGACCAGCGAGGTCAGGCGCTCGATGTGTGCGGCGTGCCGGGCCCTGGCCTGGTCGCTCACGCCCTTGGTGCCGATCGAGGCGGCCGTGTACTCCATGAGGCCGGAGCCGCCGCAGTCCTCGAAGTAGACGGAGCGGGACTCTTCTCCGGCCCAGCCCCTACCGGCGCACGAGTCGCAGTCATCCCAGGGGTTCGCGGTCAGGAAGTGCAGGCACTCGGCGGGGTCCGGGCACCGCGTCTCGCAGCACGCCGGGCAGGAACGGGCATTGACCATCCGGGCAGGGGCGGGCCGGACCGGCTCCGGGATGGTGAGAACGACGGAGACGTTCACGGGCTGCGAGGTGACGAGCGTTGCAGGCATGATGGGTGCTCCCTCTATGGGACGGGGAGCGGCTGACTGCTTGGCCGTAGGTGGCCGCTCCCTGGCTTCTGGACTAGACACCAAGGTAGCGGTGGCCTAGGCCACTGTCCAGTAGTCCAGGGCATGAAAAAGGGGCGGAGTTCACCGCCCCTCGTTCAGTCGTTCCTTTTGCCGCGACTTAGCCAGCAATGTCGTAGTCGTACGAAGACCAGCGATCCGCAACGGCGATGGACTGCCCATACTCCACAACATCGCCCTCCGTGTCGTAGATCCAATTCCGACCAGCCAGCACAGGTCCGCCCTCTTCCAGGCCCAGCAACTCTGCGTCGCCCGCCGTCGCCTTGCGAGCGGCCATCTGGTCGCGACCATTGGCGAACTTCCGCCCCGTCTGCGCCTCGATGTATGCCGGGGTGCCCTCCCGCAGCCGCTCCGCCACCAGCAACTTCGGCGCCGCCTGCTCAAGCTCTCCAGCAAACCAGGACGTCGAAGCGGAGACCGGGACGTCATCACGGAATGTCACCCGCTGACGACGAATGACCGACGCGCCTACCTCAAGACCAAGCGCCGCCGCAACTTCCTCGGGGGCGTCAACGACCTCAGCCGCAACGATCTTGGCTCGCTCGTTCGGCGGATAGATGCGGCCAGTCCGCCTCATCGACGCAACACGGTCACGTGCGGAATGCCCAGCATCAGCCTGCTTCCGAACCACCGTGCCGACGCCCTGAATCGACTCAACGAGTCCTTCTGAACGCAGGGCTGCGAGAACCTTCGTAGCGGTAGCGCGAGAAACTGACCAGTCGGCGCTGATCTGACGCTCAGACGGGACAGCCTCACCCACTCCGAGTGAACCGTCATCGATCTGCGCCCGAATCGACTGGAGAATTTGCAGGTACGGCGGCAGCGGCCGTTCGATCTGCGGTGCCATGATCCCTCCTGGAGTAGTGACCTAACCCCCTCAGCCTTTAGACAGTGAGGTCGTGGCCTAGGCCACTGGCTACCTTAGCGCGTATCTCGCCCACGTGAAGCGTCGCTCGCTGGGTGAGACGTACCCCACTCAACCCGGGACTCGTTACGGATTTCTCTACCTCATCAAGCCCCACCCTTCGGGCGGGGAGGGGGGAAGAGCAGGGGGTTCCTCCTTGCTGTGCGGCAGACCGCTGCATCCGGAACCATCGGGCTTGAGGGCACCCACGGCGAAAGACACGAGCC